>JBDKKX010000033.1:0-17324 GCA_039795795.1 Bacteroidota bacterium
TATGGGATTTGCAATCTTTTAATCCTAAAAATCAATTGGATTAAATTCAATTGATTTTTAGGATTTTGGGGATTGAAATATTGCAAATCTATAAATCTGAAAAATCAATCTGATTTAATCCAATTGATTTTTAGGATTAAAAGATTGCAAATCCCATAAATCCTAAAAATCAATCCCATTTAATCCCAAAAAAATCCGATTTAATCCTAATTCCAACGCCCCACATTATTTAAATTTTTAAATCATTGATAATCAACTTTATGGAATCGATTCTACAACATTTTCCGAACTTAACGGAGCTTCAAAAGCAACAATTTGAAGCATTAATGCCGCTTTATACCGATTGGAATGCAAAAATTAACGTGATTTCGCGCAAAGACATGGATAATTTGTATTTGCATCACGTATTGCACTCGTTGGCGATTGCCAAATATGTGCCTTTTCGAGACGGCGCGGCGATTTTGGATTTAGGAACGGGAGGCGGTTTTCCGGGAATTCCGTTGGCGATTTTGTATCCGTCGGTACAATTTGTTTTAACAGATAGTATTGCTAAAAAAATTAAAGTGGTCAAAGAGGTTGCGGACGCGCTTGAATTGAAAAATGTAACCGCATTGGCGATTCGGACGGAAGAAGTGACCCAAAAATTTGATTTTGTAGTGACACGCGCCGTCGCTACGTATGATAAATTAGCGTTATGGAGTTTGAAATCGTTGAAAAAAAAGCAGCAGCATGGGATTCCCAATGGCATCATCGCCCTCAAAGGCGGAAATGTCCGTGAAGAGTTCAAATTATTGCAAGGCAAACCTTATTTTGAATTGACTCCAATTCATACATGGTTTAAAGATGAATACTTTGAAGAGAAATTTGTTGCGTACCTACAAGGGTAATTTTAGACATAATATTATTTTTAAACATATTTAAAATTATAAAAATAAAGGGGTAATATATTGTTGAGTATTGATTTTTTGACAAATGATTTAAAAATATTATTCGTTAAAATTATATTTTTACAAAAAATAAATAAATAAAAATATTTTTTTACAAAATAACTTGCGGAATTGAGGATTATGTATGTACCTTCGCGGAAGGATTGCAATCCTGTATTAAACCCTATTTTGGTCATAAAATCATACTTCCATGAGAACAACATCGCTTGTTGTTACGCTATTATTAATAGCACCCCATTTTACAAGGGCACAGCAGTCACCGATCCGTTCATCCATCAATACAACTGTTGCTTTAATGAGCGAAAGCATTGTAAATGAACGACTTTCAAATTTATCTTTTGCGGATTCGTTAAGCAAAGCCGATTTTCACGAAACGGCTGCTGGATATGCGGCGCGTCGTATCGTGATTCGCCCGACGGATGCGGAGTTGAGTGCGCAGTTACCGCAGCCTGCAACGGTTGTGACAGCCGCGAATTTGCGTTATCACAGCACCATTCAATTGGGTGGCGCATGGGTTGGTTCGGATTTGACGCGTCAAATTACAATTGAAAAAGGCAATTGGGTTGTTTCGGAAAAGACAACTTCTGTGTTTGGTAACTCGTTGGAAATCAACACAATTGACCAAAAAAGTATGAGACCAGTAAAGCGGGTTTTAGAAAATGGTCAATTGAAAATTGAGTTGGATTACACGCCGACCTTGATTAAAGGCAATGTCATTGGCGGTTCTGTGGACAGGGTGATTGCTTTACACACGGAAGAACCGATTTTGACAGACGGCGCGGGCATCGATTTGGTTATCGGTTCCTTGCCTTTGCGCGAAGGTTTTATTGGGTATTATCGCACGTTCAATCCGCAAAGTCATCAGGTTAAAATTAATCAAGTGAAAGTGGTTGGAGTGGAGCGTGTGTCGGTTCCTGCGGGCAGTTTTGAATCGTTCAAAGTGGAATTTAAGCCTATTAATGGCGACCAAGCGACGACTTTTTGGATTGAAAAAGGACGCGCCGTTAAAATGATGACGACTTTGACGCACTTGAACGATGCCGTGATGATTACCGAATTGACTCAAAGTGTAGCCAATTAAAAAGGGCTATACGCATCAAAACGAATTTTATAATTGAATTTTTAATAAAACCGATAACCTATTGATACCAAAATCTTTACATATATCATAAATATAAAAAATCGTCGAGCAAGGCAAATGTAATTTCATTACGTTTGCCTTTTTTAATATATTTTAAACTTTTTGTTATAACAAAGGGTGTTATATGTTTTAAAAAAATGTCATAAATAAAACAAAAATAAAGTAAAAAAAAGTTTGGTGGTCTGGTTTTAAGGTTTACTTTTGCGGTTTCAGTTCTTATTGAACCCTTATTTCGTAAAAAAACAAAACCATTTATGAGAGGCACATTCTTCTTGATTTTGCTCTCGGCTCTGACCAGTTCGGAACTCTTCGCGCAAGATATTCCTTTAATTCCGAGAGAAGTTTTTTTTGATAATCCGCAAATCGCTGGCGGTCAACTTTCACCAGATGGCAAATTCATGTCTTTCACGAAACCTTATTTGGGTGAAATGAATATTTGGGTGAAAAAAGTGAATGAACCGTTTGATGCTGCCAAAGTCGTTACAGCCGATAGTCGTCCGATTCGACAGTATTTTTGGAGTGCGGATAGCAAATATTTGTTATACGTGCAGGACAAAAAGGGGGATGAAAATTTCCACCTCTACGCGGTCAATCCGACGGACGCGCCTGATAATGCGGGTGTACCTGTTGCCCGAGATTTGACGGATATGAAAAATGTTCGAGCATATATATATAATGTCTCGAAAAAAGACCCGAATAAAATCCGAGTGGGGTTAAATGATACCGACCCTGCTTGGCACAATTTGTATGAAATTGATATTGCATCGGGTGAGCGCAAGTTGTTGCGCGAAAACAAAGACCGTATTACGGATTGGTCTTTTGATTGGGATGAAAAATTGCGCTTGGCAATTCGCACCAATGAAGATGGCACAACGGATATTTTGCGGGTCGAACCAGACAATTTGATTAAAATTTACGATTGTGGGGCGTTGGAACAGGCTTATACCCTGTCTTTTGACAAGGAAAATAAGCAAGTTTATCTGGTTTCCAATCATGGTTTGGAAAATAATTTCACTCGATTGATGTTGCTTGACCCTGCTACGGGGAATGAAACGTTGGTGGAAACGGACCCGAAAAATAAAGTAGATTTTGAGAATGCTTTTTTCTCAGAAGCGAGTCGGGAATTGCTTTCGACGAGTTATTTTGATTCTAAACCGCGTATGTATTGGAAAAATAAGTTATTTGAAGAAGATTATAACTTATTGAAATCGCGTTTCATGGGCAAAGAAGTCCAATTAATGAATGCGGATGCGATTGAAAATCAATGGTTAGTGATGGTTTATTCGGATAACAATCCGGGTGAAGTGCATTTATTTGACCGCACGACTAAAAGTATTGCTTTTCAATATAAGTCGCGTCCTTTGTTGAAGTCTGAATATTTGTCTGAAATGTTGCCTATTACGTATCCGTCGAGCGATGGGTTGGAAATTCCCGCTTATTTGACGATTCCGAAAGGCAAAGTGGCTAAAAATCTGCCTTTAATGGTCGTTCCGCATGGAGGACCTTGGTATCGGGATTATTGGGGATTCAACAGTCATGCACAATTTTGGGCAAATCGCGGTTATGCGGTTTTGAATATGAATTTTAGAGGTTCGACGGGTTATGGCAAGCATTTTTTAGATGCTGGCAATAAGCAGTGGGGCGAAAAAATGCAAGATGACATCACGTATGGGGTCAGGCATTTGATTGAAAAAGGGATTGTGAATAAAGACCAAGTAGGGATTACGGGTGGTTCGTATGGCGGTTATGCGACTTTGGCGGGAGTGACTTTCACGCCTGATATGTACAAAGTGGCTGTTGCAGAAGTAGCGCCTTCTAATTTGAATACTTTGTTGGCAACGATTCCACCTTATTGGGAGGCAGAACGCAAAATGTTTCATTTGCGGATGGGCGACCCAACGAACGAAGCAGGAAAAGCGTTGTTGGAAAAGCAATCTCCTTTGAATTATGTATCGAATATCAAAACGCCTTTGATGATTATTCAAGGCGCGAATGATCCACGCGTTAAAAAATCGGAAGCAGACCAAATTGTGGTAGCGATGCGGGATAATAAAATTCCTGTCGAATACCTTTGTGCGTCGGACGAAGGACATGGTTTTGCACGTCCTGTCAATAATATGGCAGCATTGGCGGCATCTGAAAAGTTTATGGCGAAATATTTAGGAGGGCGTTTCCAAGAAGAGATGACTCCTGAAGTGGCTACCCGATTGGCAGAGATAACCGTTGATATTCAAACCGTTGCGCTGGCAAAAATGCAGACGGATGCTGGCATCATGGCAGGTGAAAGTGTTAAAAAAACGACTGAAATGCCTGTTGCAGTAACGCCTCAACCTGTGTATGTGCCTGCGCCCGAAATGAAATCGAAAGGAGATGAAACGATTGGTATGAAAGTGCATCCAATGAAAGTGCAAAAAGCGATGGAAGCGGCAAAAATGGCAGAATCCATCGTGAAAAAGGCTGATGCAGAAAGACATGGCGACGTTTCTCTAAAAGAGGAAATGAAAATGTCTCAACCAACGGTTACAAAAGTGGAAACGCATATTGAAAATATGCCAAATGTGGTGAAATCCGCGCCCGCTATGGAGAAGGTTGAAGAAATGAAATCGACCGTTACGAAAGTGGATAAAGTCAAAATGGGTCAACCGACGGTTACAAAGGTGGAAACGCATATTGAGAATATGCCAAATGTTACAAAAACGGAAACGATGATTGTGAAAACGCCGACTGTTGTTACAAAATCAGAAGTGACTAAAACGGAAACGCTTGTCGAAACGATGATTGACGAGCATGGTAACAAAACCGAAAAAGTAATAGAAAATGTAACGAAAGTGCCGCATCGGGGCGAAATGAAGGATATGAAAGAAACGGTTCCGTCTGAAACCGTTGTTACTGAACAAAAAACGAACGACCGATTTTCTAATATAGGTGAAATGTTACAACCTGTCAATGATTTGACAGAGGGTACATTTAAATATCGTGTGACTGTAAAAGCGGATAATCAAGATGCAGCGATTGAAACGGAATTGTTGAGAGAAATCAAGGCGGACGGTAATCGTTGGAAAATTACAGAGGTATCGAAATCGGGCGGTCAAAAAACGTCTGATATCAATACTTTGGAGAAAAAAACGCTCAAACCTGTGCAGCGCGAAACTGAAATCGGCGAAAAACGAATGGTTTTGGCTTACGAACCGAGTATGATGCGTAGTAAAATTATGGATGATGCGGGTACGCGAGAGGAACAGTTTTCTACGAATGAAAAAGTCCTTTCTGAAGGTGCTGGATTGGATTTGATTTTGGGTGCGATGCCGTTAAAAGCAGGCTTGAAGATTCCTTATAAGACGTTTGACGCTGAAAAACAACAACTTACGTTGTATGAATTAAATGTTTCTGGGAAAGAAATGGTTAATGTGCCTGCAGGTAGCTTTGAAGCGTTGAAGGTGGAAAGTACTTCAAAGGATGGTAAAACGGTATCTATTTACTGGATTGCGGAGGGCAAAACGGTGAAAATGAGCAAACAATCGCCTCAAACGAATGGTGCAATCGTTATTTCCGAATTGATGAAAGATTGATTTGAGTGAAGTTTAAAATTTGCGGAGTTTGAGTCCTATCAGACTCCGCATTTTCTTGTGTAAAATGTGAAATTATAATTTAAAAATTCACAAATCTTGTCTTACATTTGCGCGCTAATTGTATCATTACAAATAAAATCTTTTCATCTATATGAAATTTGTTGCAGAAATAGACGTGATGCCGCACAAGGAACTCCTTGACCCACAAGGCAAAACAGTTGCGAATAATTTAAAATATATTCATTTGCAAGGCGTGGAAGAAGTGCGCATTGGCAAACATATTCGCTTGGTGATTCAAGCGGATAGCGAAGTTTCTGCCAAAGATAAGGTTGAGACCGCGTGTAAGAAATTGTTGATTAATCCGATTATGGAAACTTATGCTTACACCTTAAAAGCAATTTAGGGATCTGGAATTAGGATTAAATCGGATTTTTTTAGGATTAAATGGGATTGATTTTTGGGATTATGAAGGATAGATTTAATCCTAATTATCCCAAAAATCAATCCCATTTAATCCTAAAAAAATCCCATTTAATCCTAATTCCAACTGTTATGCAATTATTTGAATATCAATATGTTATACATTGTTCCAACGCCGATTGGGAATCTTGAAGATATGACTTTTCGAGCCATCCGCGTCCTGAAAGAAGTCTCCATGATTTTGGCAGAAGATACGCGTACCAGTCGAAAATTGTTGGATCATTTTGAAATCAAAACGCCATTGCGCGCTTATCATGCGCACAATGAGCACGCGATTGTGCGCAATTTAGTGGAACAGATGCAAGGCGGTTTAAGCATTGCATTGATTAGTGATGCAGGTACGCCAGCGATTTCTGACCCAGGATTTCTGTTGGTGCGCGCTTGCGTGCGCGAAAATATCCGCGTAGAATGTTTGCCAGGGGCGACTGCTTTTGTGCCCGCGCTGGTTGCATCGGGGTTGCCTTGCGACACTTTTCATTATGAAGGTTTTTTGCCCCATAAAAAAGGTCGAATGACGCGCTTAAAATACTTAGCGACCTTAGAAAATACCTTTGTTTTATATGAATCGCCCCATCGTTTATTAAAATGTTTAGAGGAGTTGATTTTGCATTGCGGGGCAGAACGACCCGCAGCAGTCTGTCGAGAATTGAGTAAACTCCACGAGGAAGTAAAAACGGATTCGTTACAAGCATTATTAGAATATTACAAAACGGACGGCATGGCAAAAGGAGAAATCGCTATCGTCGTCGGCACCAAACCCTAAATCTATGTTTCCTCTGTCCCTATGTGTTAAAAAAACTATGTTTCCTCTGTCCCTATGTGTTAAAAAAAACTATGTTTCCTCTGTCCCTATGTGTTAAAAAAAAAGCGTCCAGATATTAGCATCCGGACGCATCAAAACAAAACGAAAAACCAACTTTAAACAAGTCTCTTTATATCTAACTAACAGATTCTACCCTTTTTTAGTTCCTAAACAGCTCTTTTTTTCTGTCATAATTCTGTCATTTTTTCAACCTGCCGTTCGCAAAGTGACAGGCACTTTCTGTATTTTTCCATCCCGATTCACCGTCATCGTCAACACATCGCCTAATTTTGCTTTTGCCACATGTTCGCGCAAGTCTTTGGTACTCAAAATGCTTTTACCATTCACTTCCACAATCACATCATTTGGCAAAATCCCAGCATATTGAGCAGAACCTCCATTCGCCACTTTTTCGACAATGACCCCTTGCGTTGCATTCAATTCCCGTTCTTTTACCACTTCTGCAAAATATTGATCTTGAACCATTTCTATACCCAATAACGGACGACCTGTATTCGCACCATTATTATTCGTGCCCCCATTATTGTTATTATTATTCAAACGATTTTGCGTACTCGCTTCGCTGCGTTTGACCTTGCCGAATTTTATAATATCATCTACTACTTTCGTCATCATATTCACAGGTATTGCAAAAGAATATCCTTCGTAACTGCCTGTATGTGTTTGAATTGCAGTATTAATCCCTACTAATTTCCCCGTCGCATCCACTAACGCGCCACCCGAATTTCCCGGATTTACAACGGCATCTGTTTGAATAAAATCTTCTACAGCACCCCGTTCTTCATTAACGCCCAATTTTTTACCTTTCGCGCTCACGATACCTGCTGTCACGGTAGTACGCAATTGATAAGGGTTGCCAATCGCCAAAACCCATTCTCCAATTTTCAAACCGTCGGAATCGCCTTTTTTAACAAACGGAAAACCCGAACCTGCAATTTTTAAAACGGCTAAATCACTACGCGGGTCTGTCCCCACGACTTTTGCCATAAAAGAGCGTTCGTCCGTCAACGTGACTTTCACTTCATCCGCAAAATCAATCACATGATTATTGGTTACAATATAACCATCTTCCGAAATCATTACGCCTGAACCTGTTCCTTTTTTCTGAGGCTGTTGGAATCGAAGCCCAAAAAATTGCGCCCAAGGGTCATTTTCAAAAGATTGCTCCATGCGCTTTTGCGCCGACGCTTTGGATTCCGCAGCCTCGATATAAACGACTGTCGGCGAAGCAGTTGCCGCCGCACCGCTCAAATCAAGCGCGGGCATGCTTCCAAAATTAGCGAATTTTGCCAAAGAACTTGTATTTTGCGCAGTCGGGTGATTGTTGTTTGTCATCAAGCGCGCCCCTCCGAGCGTGATAACGCCCCCAACTGCACCTGCAAGCATAAATTGCACAATGTTTTTCATAAAAAAAATTGTTTTTTTAACTGTGGTGTAAATAGAACGATTTAAGAAACAGGTTGTTTTTAAGATTTTTGTACTTTAACGAAAATTTAACATGCGGACAAATCTAAACTTTTAATACCATACCAACCTTACAAATTTTAAGGTATTTTAACACAAAATAGTTCCCGACGGTTTATTTTCACAAAAAAGCCTTATATATTTGCAATAGTTTTTTGAAACAGACGGTTTATGCCTCATATCTCGTTTGAATTTTTTAAAAAATTATATTCCCTACATAACTTATTTTCTGGTGAACATTCCCCTCAATGGCTTACCTTTTTGGATTCAAGTTTTCATAAATAATTGATAACCAATTGTTTATGAAAATTAAAAATGAATTGCTCACGCTCCACATCGGGGCTAAATATTTATTTTTAGATAGAGACGACAATATGGCGTAAAAGTTGCTTGCCTGTTTTTATCAACAAACCGTGACAAACCTTTTTAGACTATGACGAACAACTACCCGTTCCTCCCAAAAATAGCGGTCACAATTACCGTATTTTTGATGTGCATGAGCGTTCAGCAGGCTGTTTTGGCGCATAATGCTTCGACTTTTAATTCGAAGCGGTTGCCCCTTGCGGATACGGTGCGTATTTCGGTGGCTGTGTTGCAGCCTAAAGATACTTGCCTCAGCAGTTTGATAGGTACAGGACGCACGATTTCATCCTTTAACGCGTGCCAAAATGGGACGCGACATATCCGTTTGACGGCGCAAAGTGCGGATTGTATCCGTTTGACGGCGATTAGTACGGCTGCGGGCAGTCGAGATACGCTTTGCATTCAGCATTGCAATCGGAATGGAACGGATTGCCGAACTTTTGTGCTCATTGCGCAAGTGGCGGGGGGCACGTTGAATTGTGACATCGCTCCTGATACCTTAGTGCGCGTTCAATTGCCTACTTGTCAAAGTTTGGCGCGTTTTTGCATACCGGGTAGCAATATTTTGGATGAATTTAGACGTAATTATACTGTTACACACAATGGTTTGCCTTATGCGGGCGTGTTGGAGGGTTGCAGTTTTGACACCATATATAGTTATACTTATTTTACGATTCCGGGCATGTTTCAACAACCGCCTTATCGGTTGGAAAGTTGGATGTTCAATGGAGTGAATCATCAGTTGGATTCTATTAATACGATTTTCGAGTTGGTGGATTCGATGAATCAATGGGATCCGCGCAGTCTTTGGACTTTGGATACTGCATCGTTTTCTATTGTGGGCGGTTATCCGGGGAACGCGGGTCGGTATGGAGATTTACGCATTAAAAAATTAAGTAATGGAGGTTCGGGCGTGATGCGGGTGAATACTTCACAAGTCTCGAATGGGGTTGCCTTGAGTTTTGCGGCGGGACAACATACGGTGATTTTTAAAAATAATGTATCGAATTGTTCGGACACTTTGCGCATGGGAGTGGGTTGTCCTGGACTTTTGCCGATTGCGGTGGATGATTCGGTGGTGACGCGGCGCAATACGCCAATAACTTTTAATTTATTGAGCAACGATTTTTTAAATGGTACTTTGGCGCGTCCGCCAGGGGTTATCACGCTTTCGACGACGGGTACTATCACTATTTCGCTTACACCGACTTCTGCGAATGTCACTTATATTCCGCGTACCGATTTTTGCGGTACGGAGGTTTTTGAATATCAGATTTGTAATTCTGAAGGTTGCGACACGGCAAAAGTGACGATTAATGTACTTTGTGATTCGGTCGTGCGCCTAAAACCGAAGGCAATAAATGATATTGCTCAAACGCGTCAAAATAATTCATTGATAATCAATGTTTTACAAAATGATTTTTTGTATGGAAATTTAGCAGAGCCGATTCGGATGCTTTCGGCAACGCGGCATGGGAATGCGAGTGTCAGCAATAACGCCATTCGTTTTACGCCGAGCCGCAATTTTTGTGGGGCAGATACCTTGCAATACCTCATTTGTAATGCAAATGGTTGTGATTCAGCAATGGTTTTTATAACGGTAACTTGCGATTCCGTGATAGAGACGCGGAAGCCGATTGCGGTGAATGATGTGGTTTTTGGGCGGCGAAATACGACTTTGCCTATTAATCCTTTGCGCAATGATTCTATTTTTGGTAATTTGACTTCTTTTGAAATTATAGCCAATACGATTCATGGTCAGGCAGTTATAAATAATGGAAATTTAATTGGCTATACGCCTTCGACCGATTTTTGTGGGAAGGACACGTTTCGCTATCGGATTTGCAATGCGAATGGTTGCGATGCTGCGATGGTTCAAATTGTGGTTACTTGCGATACGATTGTAGATTTTCGGAAGCCGAAAGCAATGAATGATACTGTTACGGTTAAGAAAAATAATACTTTGACATTCAATGCTTTATGGAATGATTCGGTTTATATTCGTTTAAATGCGTTTAATTTAATTGAAGGTGGTGCGGCGCGACATGGGAATGCGATTGTGGACAATAATAACCAAATTGTTTATACGCCTGCCCTCAACTATTGTGGGATGGACACGTTGATTTACAAAATTTGTAATGATAATGGCTGTGATACGGCTCGAATTTGTATTTCCGTCACTTGCGATACGATTATTGTGAACCGCAAACCGAATGCAATCGATGATAATGTGATTGTAAATCGAAATAGTAGCACGGAAATTAACGCTTTACGCAATGATTCTTTGTATGGAGCATTAACAACGTTTGCTATTTTGGATACCGCGAAACATGGGAAAGCGATTGTTACAAATGATAGAATTTTCTATACGCCGCCAACCAATTATTGTGGTAAGGATACATTAAGTTATAAAGTTTGTACTGAGAATGGTTGTGATACGGCATTTATTTTCGTAAATGTGCATTGTGATACGGTTGTGAACAATCCGCGTCCTGTTGCTGTGAATGATTTTGCAACGACGATGCGTAATAATCCATCGACAATAAATGTATTACAAAATGATTCTTTGTTTGGTGCGTTGACGAGTTTAGTCCTTATTGAAAGTCCGCGTCATGGGAATTCGATTATTGCGAATAATCAGATTCAATACACGCCTTTGAATGGTTTTTGCGGAAAAGATACGATTTCATACAAAGTTTGTACTGCGATAGGTTGCGATACGGGAATGGTTTTTATTACGATTACTTGCGATACGATTGTGAACCGCAGACCAGATGCAAATGATGATATTGCGCGGGTCAATTTCAATAGTCCTTTGCAAATCAATCCTTTGCAAAATGATTCCTTATATGGTGTGAAAACCAATTTTGGGATTGCGCGGGCACCGAATTTTGGTCGTTTTGTGGTGGATAGCACTCGGATTTTCTACGCGCCGCGAACGGGATATTGTGGATTGGATACGATTCAATATTTTGTTTGTAATTTATATGGTTGTGATACGGCGAGTGTTTTTATTACAGTAACTTGTGATACGATAGCGCGTTTAGTGCCTGAAGCGAAGGATGATATTGTAACTACAAAGCGAAATACTTTATTGATAATCAATGCTTTATCGAATGATTCGACGCATGGAATCTTGACTTCAACCTTGCGGATGGTGGCATTGCCGCGACATGGTGCGGTCCTTGTCAATCCGAATAATAACATTGATTACACGCCGACAACAGGTTATTGTGGGAATGATACTTTGCGTTATGAAATTTGTAATGCGGCGGGTTGCGATTCTGCTTTCGTCTTTATTAAAGTGACTTGTGATACGGTGACGAATCCATTATTTCCGACGGCAAATCCAGATTTTGCTTTTGGCATTAAAGCGAATCCATTGTCTATCAATATTTTAGGGAATGACAGCATTCGTGGGAATCGGGATTCCTTAGTGTTGAGCCTATTGCCCAAACATGGTACAGCGCGGATTAGTTTTAATAATATGTTGGTTTATACGCCCGATTCGACTTTTTGCGGGAAGGATACAATGATTTATAAATTGTGTAATCCGTTGGGTTGCGATACGGCGATGGTGATTGCGTCGATTGATTGTGATACAACAAGTCCTTGTTCGGTCGCGCCTGTTGCGATGGCTGACGGAATTAATATAAATCAAAGGCAGTCGATACAAATTTTTGTTTTGCAAAATGACAGTTTAAAGAATTGTTTATTGGATTCGTTTTATGTTTTGAGACCTGCGCAACATGGTTCTGTCTCTGCGGACGCGGTGAATAAAATGATTCAATACACGCCGCTACCCGACTATTGTGGGAAGGACAGTTTGATATATAAAATTTGTAATGCGAAAGGTTGTGATACGGCGATTGTTTACATCAATATTGGTTGTGATAGTGTTGTAAATAATCATTTGTTACCGATTGCGAACCGCGATGACGTGTATGGAGCAAGAGCTATTCCCTTGGCAATCATGGTTTTACGCAATGATTCGACGAATGGACGAGTGACTTTGACGCTCGAACGCCAAGCCAGTGCGGGTCGTACGCAAGTGGTTTTCGGCAACTTGATTGAATACACGCCAAACAATTTGTTTTGCGGAACGGACACGATTATTTACAAAATTTGTAATACCAATGGTTGTGATACGGCTTTGGTGGTGGTTCACATCACTTGCGACACGACGACGGCATGTAGTGTGCCGCCAGTAGCTCGTTTTGACACTGCAAGTACGCAGAAGGGTAGGAATGTTGCTATTTTGGTGATGGCGAATGATAGTTTGAAAAATTGTCATGTGGATTCATTGTTGATTTCAACAAGACCTTTACATGGTACTGCAACGACAGATCTTTTAACGCAAACCGTTAAATATCAGCCGAATACAAATTATTGTGGTACGGATACATTGGTTTATAAATTGTGTAATCAAGCGGGTTGTGATACGGCATTGGTCCTCCTTCGGGTCAGCTGTGATACGACAACGCCTTTGCCGCGTCCGATTGCGGTGCGAGATGACGTTGCTGGGATGAAAGATTCTATTTTAACGATATATGTGATTCGGAATGATACCATTAATGGTACATTGGATTCGTTTCGGGTTACGCAATCGCCGCGACATGGGCAGGCGAATGTTGCGAATGTAGATTATATGACCTATCAGCCCAATGCAGGATTTTGTGGTTTGGACACGCTGGTTTATGAGATTTGTAATCAGAATGGTTGTGATACGGCGTTAGTTGTTATTAAGATTTCCTGTGATACGATACGGTTTTGTTCCTTGCCACCTGTTGCGAATTTGGATGCAGTCACGACTTTGAAAGGCGTTACGGCGACGATCCAAGTGTTATCAAATGACAGTTTGCGCAATTGTCCCTTAGAGATGTTGCGGATTGAAAGCCATCCCCAACATGGGCGCGCAACTGCTGATTTTGTGAACCAAAACATTGTTTATCAACCCGATACAAGTTATTGTGGACAAGATACATTGATTTATACCTTGTGTAATCGAGTGGGTTGTGATACGGCAAAGATTATTATTACGATTAATTGTCCGCGAGATAGCCATCGTTTATCGCCCGTTGCGATTTGGGATGAAGCGTATGGTATTTTCAATACTTTGTTGCCAATCAACGTGTTGCGCAATGATAGTTTGAATGGGCGATTGGATTCCTTAGTGATTGCAAAAGCACCAAAACATGGTCGAGCAACGCGTTCTGCGGTCACAGAAGGGATTTATTATCGACCAGACAATGCTTTTTGCGGTGTGGACACCTTTATATATAAGGTGTGTAATCCTTACGGTTGCGATACGGCGTTAGTGATAGTTCATATTTCTTGCGATTCGACCTCGCCATGTAGTGAACCACCTGTGGCGTTGAAAGATTCTGCGAAGACATCCATGAATCGGGCAGTTGAAATTCGAGTAGTTGCGAATGATAGTTTGAAAAATTGTCCGTTGGACTCGCTCAAAATAACGAAAAAGCCTTTACATGGTCTTGTCCGAGTGGATAGCATTGACAAAGTGGTGACGTACGAACCGAGTCCGAATTATTGTGGACGGGATAGTTTCAAGTATCAAATTTGTAATATCATGGGTTGTGATACTGCCACTGTCGTTGTCGTGACGAATTGTGATACGGCGGGTTTGCCGATAGCGCACAATGATACGTTGCGGATGCGGAAAGATACGATATTGGTTTTCAGCCCTTTAGTGAATGATTCTATCAATGGCACGTTTAAAAGTTTGCGCATTATCAGAGACCCTGGACATGGAACGGCGACGGTTACATCGGATGGTCAAATTTCGTATCGACCTGCGGCGAGTTTTTGCAGCAAAGACTCTTTGATGTATGAATTGTGTAATCAATCGGGTTGCGATACGGCGAAAGTCTTTTTCAAAGTCAGTTGTGGCACTGGGATTACGATTTATACAGCACTTTCGCCCAATCAGGATGGCAAAAATGACTTTTTAGTTTTAGACGGCATCGAAGATTACCCAAATCATGAGGTTCGGATCTTTAATCGTTGGGGAACGGAAGTCTTTTATTCCAAAACATATCAGAATCATTATGCAGGTGGTTTTGAAGGCGTGTGGCATGGTAAAGATTTGCCCGACGGCGTTTATTTCCTTCGGATTGACAATGGCAGAATGGGTGCAGAACATGAAGTGATAACAAAATACATTATGATAAAACGATAATTGAATTGAGAAAAATACTTTTCATCACAGATTCAACGAGATTTCACAGATTTTTTTTGATTTTAAGCATTAAAAATCAAAAAAAATCTGTGAAATCTCGTTGAATCTGTTCAATCTGTGATGAAAAGTATTTTTTTCTTCATTCCCAATTCAAATACAAAGAAAAAGCGAAACCCGTTTGGGATTTCGCTTTAAAATACAACTATGAAATAACATTTTTTGTAAAAAAACCTTATTACCAGCTCATATCATCCTCCTCTTCCAAAGGTTTAGATGCTTTTACAGGGACAGCGACTGGCAAAACCGCAGCAATACTGGTACTGTGACTCGGACTTGGACTTGGCGTTTCCGCCATAGGACGCTCGCGGTCGTCTTCAGCTACATTCCGCGCTTCAAACTCTTCTTGGCGACGCGCAAACTCATCATAATCGTACTGAGGCATCAGTTCGGTTTTGATGTGCTGGATAGTCTCTTCCAACGATTGAATAAAACGATTGAAATCCTCTTTGTACAAGAAAATTTTGTGACGCTCATACCCGCCGTTAAAATTTTTAGTACTCTCCGTTAAAGTCAAGTAATAATCCTCTCCTTTCGTTCTGCGAACGTCGAAAAAATAGGTTCTCCGTTTGCCCGCACGCATTTTCTTTGAATAGACGCTTTCAAAGCGTTTGGAATCTCTCTCGTTACTCACCGGAACAACATTTTGATGAACGAAAATTTTTCAATGACACAACAAATGTAGTGGTTTGTTTGAAACCAGAACACTTTTTTTCAAAAAAATCTCGAAACTATTATAACATATTTTTTTTGTAAACTTGCAATTTATTAACAATCAAAGGATTAGATTCATTGCTGAATTGATAAATTTTTTTTAAAAATATTATTAATTCAGCAATCAACGGTATTCGCAACGTGAAAATTTCATTTTAATTTGTAATCCATTAGTTCGTATTGATGTTTAAAGAGGTGTGCCGAATCAAACAAATCTCTATATCCGCTAACGATGCCAATGCCTTTTGAAATTTGTAGGTTTTGATTTAGGTGATAATTGAAACTCGGAACAACTTGTTTTATGTCATAAATATCGTATCGCTGACCTAAAACGGTGTAATTTGGAGTGAATAAAGTTTGAGTTTTGCCCTCAAAATTGCCGCCTTCCCATGTTTCACCCGAATGAAAAGGCAATTTTAGTTTAAATTCGCCCAAAAAAGAATAATTTGGATTCAAACCTTGATAGGACAATTCTGAATTCGACAAAACCATTTGAGCAGAATCGACAATGCTTCCATTTTGTTCCAAATGACACCTATAAGTAGTCACGCCGTCTCGAATCGTTTTTAAATCAATTTGAAGCAACAAGGTGTCTGTAACATTTTCTCGTAGATTGGTCACCTTGTAACGCCACCAATTGCCTACCGCCAAGGGGTACGCCTCTTTGTCAAAAGCAACAGGTTCTATCTTATCCTGTCGGCAACTCGACAAACTTGTTAATACAAATAGCAAACAAATGGGAATTGTTTTCATACAATTTTTTTAATTAATGTTTTTGATAAAAAGCCCAATACAGGGATAACGTTCTTGGAATCGTTTTCGTTGCTATCCTTTTCTAATTAAAATTAAGAATAATATTTTATTTTACCAAAAAAAAATAAAAAAAAATTTGTTGATTTCATGTAAACACATTACTTTCGTTGTGTCAAATAATTGTTTAACCAACTTGATGTCAATTCATTCATGGAGCAAATTTTAAGTGCAGTACTCGGCGGGGGCGGCGGCTGGCTCGCGGGTATTTTAGGCAAGGGCAGCGATAAAGGACCGCTTGCGAATATTTTAGCGGGCGTACTGGGCGGCATCGGCGGCGGTGCGGGCGCGGGACAAGTGTTAGGCGGCGCGACGGACGCTGCTGCGAACGCGCCCGATGCTGCGGCAGCAGGCAGTCCGATGATGTCTTACTTGATTGCCTTCCTCATGGGTTCTGTCCTGCCTTGGCTGACCAATTTCATCAAAACGGCACAAGCGGGCGCGACCGCAGGCGGCAGTACAGGCACAAATGATGGTTCGGGCAGTTCTGGGATTCAGTTGCCGCCGCGCAAACAAGATAATAATGAAAATCCACCATTAGGTTAAACGGATTTCGGAAGGTGGCTTTCGGATTTCGGAATTTGTATTCGGGATAATCCGAAAGCCACATTCCGAAATCTAATTGTCATTTTTCGGTCAAATTTTCACTTCGACACGCAAAAAATCGAACGACAAGTTTCAAAAACAATTGACAATCCAAATTTTTCTCTTACATTTGACCCGTAAATGGCAATCTCACTTACCAACTAAAAAAAAA
>JBDKKX010000034.1:0-17314 GCA_039795795.1 Bacteroidota bacterium
ATCATTCATCATTCATCATTCATCATTCATCATTCATCATTCATCATTCAAAAAACTATGGAAAACGGCTGCAACTTTAAAAATTTTATACGATAAAGCAGCGATTATAGGGTTGTCCCCGTTCCAGATTTACAGTATTTAAAAACGGGATTTGCATTTATCACGCAAAATTGACTAACTTTACAAATCGTTTCATTAATGAACATTGCTTTGGACTTAGGTTACGCAGACGAACAACTCTTAGTGCAAGCCTGCATCGCTCGGGAGCGATGGGCACAGAAGAAACTGTATGAGGATCATTACGGTAAGATGATGTCTGTGTGCCTACGTTATGCGGATAACGAGGACGATGCGTTAGATATTTTACACGAGGGTTTTATCAAAATATTCAAAAATATTGCGAAATATCAACCGGGCACTGCATTAACGGCTTGGGTTCGGACGATTATGGTCAATACTTCTATTGATTATTATCGAAAAGCGGTCCGAAGACGCACCGATGACCTTGACCAAGCATACGCGGTCAGCACGGATATGCCCGATGCGATTTCGCGTTGTTCGGAAAAAGATATTTTAGCAGCGATTCGATTATTGACTCCCGCGTATAGAACCGTTTTTAATATGTATGTTATTGAAGGTTATTCGCATAAGGAGATTGCGGAACAATTGGAGATTACAGAAAGTACGTCCCGTTCTAATTTGGTCAAAGCAAGGTTAAAATTACAAGTTTTATTGTCTGGAAAGTATGCAGCACATGGAGAATAAAGAAAATGATTCTATTTTTGACGATATAATCCGAAATTCGATGCACCGTGCGGAACAAGATTCGGATAACCGCTTTTCAAGTGATTTCGATCAGTTTGAAAAACGACTTCGCCGTGTCGAAAAGACAGCCGATGATGCGTTTGATAATTGGATTCGGAATGCTGCGGAACGGCACGAAGCACCTCAAAATGCGGCGCATTGGGCGCGCATGGAGCAGGAATTGGAAGAGGCTTTTTCTTGGAAACGTTATATCATTCGTTTTAAAATACCAGAATTAATTTTATCGGGATTGGCAATTTGGACGTTTTTGAATGTTTTTGACACGTCTTTTGAGCGAAAAGACGCTGTTTTAAACCAAAATGCTTCCAAAATACAGGTTATTGCGCCAAAATCACGGCTTTCGGATAGCAAAATCGCTCCGTTGCAGACGCAAAAACCATCTATTGAATCTACAAAAACCATCCTAAATCCTAAAACGGATTGGAATAAACGAGCAGGAGATGCACCGATTTTAGAGCAAGATAAAGTAGATAAACACCCGTTGTTACAATTCAAAGGGTCGGAAGGCGCGCCACAAGCGGCGATTGAAAATCCGACGATACCGATTCAAGCGGCAGTGCAGAATGGCAGTGACCGAAAATTGGATGAAACACAGGATGTTACAGCGATGTTGCCTGTGCGCAAAGCCACAGATTTAGTTCAGCAAAACGATTTGAATGAAGATAATTTACAAAATATTTTAAGCGATGCTGCTTCTAATGCCTTGACAATCAATGGTTTAAAACGTTCTAAAAAACAAGTGGAATCCATTGATAAAAAGGTCGATGATTTAAATGCTGCTAAAAAACAAGCAGAATCGTTGAACACGTTGGCAATGATTCAACCCGAATTGTTGAAAACAGCTTACCCCATTTTGGCAGCGATGCCGATTGCGGAAAATACGGGTTATAAAAATCGCCGATTTCGGATAGGCATGTTTGGGGCGTTCAACGCAGACAATGCGAATACTTTTTACAGTTCGCTGTCGATTGCGGGCAAGGCGGTGCGTGCGACGGATGGTTATGGTTCTGGGGTGACGGTCGGTTATCGAAAGGGCGGCGTGGAAATAGAATCGGGTTTAACGTATTCCTTCAAGAGTTATCGACCTGTGGATATTACGGCGATAACAGGCGATTTTACCAATGGCTATGTAACTGAAAAACCTAAATTAGTGTCTTTCAATATGTTACATATTCCGATTCATGCAAATTTTTATTTGTACGATAAGAAAAAATGGAGTATTTATGGCAGCATCGGTGCTGCTGCGACGATGGCAATGCAGACCGATTATGATATTTCTAAAACAGTTAGCGCGCCATTAACGCAATCTCGGGTTGACCCGAATGCAAACACGACTCAAAATAGTGTTATGAGTTTGTATAAAAGAGGGGCTTTGGAAGGCGCATCGTTAGATAATAATTATTATTTCACGGCAAATGCAGGTGCAGGTATCGAATATCAGCCGAAATTTCGAGGTCGTTGGAGCATTTTTGCACAATCGCTTTATCAACAACATATTGGAAATCAAGGGGTTGGCGAAAATCAAGATAAAATTAGTACATTTTCCATACAGATTGGGGCGAAAGCGCGGTTGTAATTTTTTCTTAGTACAGGACAAAAAGGTGTAGAGCGAATTGGAACGCGGATGACGCGGATTTTACGGATTTGCACCTTAGTACGGGACAAAAAAGGGGTAGAGCGAATGGAAACACGGAGGACACGGATTTTACGAATTTACGCAGATTTTTTGGATTTTATGCTGAATTTTCAGCATAAAATCCAAAAAATCCGCGTAAATTCGTAAAATCCGTGTCCTCCGTGTTCCAATTCGTACCGTAATTTTTTTTGTCCCGTACTAAGGTGCAAATCCGTAAAATCCGCGTCATCCGCGTTCCAATTGTATGGCAATCAATTCATTCCGAATGCTAAAAACCTTCATCGCAAAAAGGGCAAAGCCACTAATGGCTTCACCCCCAACTTTATGCCATGAAAAAGCTTTGCCTAATTAATCACAACGCCTGTGACAAGCAGCGACACTTCATTATTCAAAACCTCTATAAATCCGCCACTAATGTCAAACTTCATCCGTGAATTGTCTGCTTTCACGATGGAAACGTTGCCTTTTGCCAAAGAAGATACTATCGGAGCATGCCGACTTAGGATTTGAAATTGTCCTTTCGTCCCTGGCACCTTCACGGAAAGTATCGCGCCTTTGAAAATTTCTTTATCTGGAGTCAATACTGTTATATTCATCGCAAAGATAATTGTTATTGGGTATATGAGATACGCCAAATGCGATTTTTTATTAAAAAAATCACATATTTTTTTTTATAAATTGTTGATACTGATTGATTTATGATATAATTGGAACACGGATGACACCGATTCGGCAGATTTTCACGGATTTTTCATTTTTAGGTTACACTTTTGGATACATTGTGATACGAACGGATGTACGGATTTCACGGATTGAACAGATTTATACGGATTTTTTGGACAAAAAATCCGTACAAATCTGTTCAATCCGTGAAATCCGTACATCCGTTCGTATCACAATTTGCGCACATGAAAATCCGTCCAATCCGTGTCATCTGCGTTCCAATTCGCATCGCAATATATCTTAATTTTTCGCTTCCGCAATCAATCGTTTTCCTTTTGCAATCGCGTCATCAATCGAACCGACCAAGTTGAACGCTGCCTCTGGATAAATATCGACTTCTCCATTCATAATCATATTGAAACCGCGAATCGTCTCTTCAATCGGCACTAATACGCCTTTCAAACCCGTAAACTGTTCCGCAACGTGGAACGGTTGAGACAAAAAGCGTTGTACGCGGCGAGCGCGGTGTACGACTAATTTATCTTCTTCCGACAATTCTTCCATCCCCAAAATCGCAATAATATCTTGCAATTCCGTATAACGTTGCAACGTACTTTTCACTTTTTGCGCGCAATCGTAATGCGCATCGCCCAAAGTCTTGCGATTCAAAATCCGAGAAGTCGAATCCAACGGATCCACCGCAGGATAGATACCCAAAGAAGCAATTTTACGATTCAAAACCGTCGTTGCGTCCAAGTGGGCGAAAGTCGTTGCAGGCGCAGGGTCGGTCAAGTCATCCGCAGGCACGTAAACCGCTTGTACGGAAGTGATCGAACCGCGTTTTGTCGAAGTAATCCGTTCTTGCATCAAACCCATCTCGCTCGCCAACGTCGGTTGATACCCCACCGCAGACGGCATCCGTCCCAATAACGCCGAAACTTCCGAACCCGCTTGAGTAAAACGGAAGATGTTATCAATAAAAAACAAAATATCACGACCACCTTGTGGGTCTTTCGGGTCGCCATCACGGAAATATTCTGCAATCGTCAATCCCGACAACGCCACTCGCGCACGCGCTCCTGGCGGCTCGTTCATCTGACCGAAAACAAGGGTCGCTTGCGATTTTTCCAACTCCTTTTTATCTACTTTCGACAAATCCCAATCGCCGTTTTCCATGCTATGTTTGAATGCGTCGCCATATCGAATTACGTTCGATTCAATCATTTCGCGCAAAAGGTCATTCCCTTCGCGGGTGCGTTCGCCCACACCTGCGAACACGGACATCCCCGCATAACCTTTCGCAATATTATTGATTAACTCCATAATCAAAACCGTCTTGCCAACGCCAGCACCCCCGAATAAACCAATTTTCCCCCCTTTGGAATACGGTTCGATGAGGTCAATCACCTTGATACCCGTGAAAAGAACCTCCGTTTCCGTAGAAAGTTGGTCATAAGTCGGCGGTTTGCGGTGGATAGAAGAAGCATTTGCCCCTTTTTCCACTTTGCCGATACCGTCAATCGCCTCGCCGATGACATTAAACAAACGCCCTTTCACCGCGTTTCCAACAGGCATACTAATAGGCGCGCCCAAGTCAATGACTTCCATCCCGCGCGTAAGCCCGTCGGTTGCATCCATCGCAATGGCGCGAACCGAATCTTCGCCCAAATGCCGTTGACATTCCAAAATTAATACTTCACCATTCGGTCTATTGACCTGTAAGGCATTGAGGATTTCTGGTAATGCGGAGCCGCCCGCGAAACTAACATCCACAACAGGACCGATGACTTGCTTGATACGACCGATATTTGCCATGTAATTGATTGATTTCAAATGAATTAACGAAACACTTTCAAAAGCGGTGCAAAGGTAGCTAATCCACCGCAATTATCAAAGCGAACCTTTTTTTTTTCAGTACAAAAGTGATATAAGTAGTTCAGTAGAAATAAACTATCAAAAATTGCATCCATTTGGAAAATGGACGCAATTTCGGCGCGCTCAGTACGGGACAAAAACACACAAAGGTTTACTAAAACATCCTTTTCCTCTTCCAATCCATTACATCCGAATTCAAAAAATGCCCAAACAATTGATAATCAACGCATTAATCTTTAAACTTGCTCATCGCCGAGACCAATGCTTTCATATCGGGCGTTCGTACATGAATCGAAGCCAATTCTTGCGTCATCACTTTGGCATTGGCTTCATACATCGCCGCATTCGTCTGTTTGAACAAGCCTTCCCAAATCGTTTTAGCCTTTTCGATAAAAGTTCGGGCAGTTTGAATATCACCTTGTGTTTTTTTAATGCGCCCAATGTGGTAACACGCGATTGCCCAACCATGTACTAAATGAATGGGTTGCGGATCCGCCAATAATTGTTCCGTTAAAATCTGTTGTTTTTCAAAATAGGACAATGATTTGTTTAAATCGCCTTGATTGAAATACATTTCACCCATTTTGGCATAAGAAATCGCTAAACTTCGTTGAAAATCGGGTGTATTCGGATGATTTTGATTCAATAGCGTACTGAAACGCAGGTATTTTTCAAAATGCTTGAAAGCCGTTGCAGTATCCTCTTGCGTTTGATAGATTTCACCAATTTTAGAATGGGCGATGGCTAAAATATGTTTATAATGACTGTTCTGTGGCGCGTCTTGAACCAATGCCTCCATTTTTTGCAAATGTTGGGCATAATAGTCAAAAGCCTTTTTCGGCTTATTTTGAAGTTGATACAGCGTCCCTAATTTTTCACAAGCGTTTGCCAAACCCAATTTAAATGCGCTATTAGACGGATTTTGTTTTAAAAATTTTGCATTCAATGCGTATTGTTGTTCAAAATGTTGCGATGCTTTGGCAAAATCCTCCATTGCTTGATACGTCATGCCTAATTTGTCATGCGCGAAGGAGAGACTTTTTTGAAAATATTCATCCATCGGATGGACTTGTAACATTTGCGTCGCAATCGTCTCCATTTTTTTAAAAGCGGTCAACGCATCCATCAAGCGCGCTGTTGCCAAATGAATCTCTCCGATTTTCAAATAAGCGTTACTTAAAAGATGGGTAATTGGAGCATATTGTGTTTTTTTTTCATTCATACGCTCCAATAAATCAAGCGATTGCTGCACATTATCCATCGCTTTTTCCGAATGATGTTGCACTTGATAGATTGCCCCCAATTGTTGATGTGCGTTTGCGGAAAGCAATAAAATAGCCTCCAAATCGGGGTACTTTTCAACCAATTGCGTTGTAATGGACACCATTTTTTCCAAATAAAAGATGGCTTGTGCCCAATCGCCCTGCACGGAATAAAATAAAGATGTTTTTAAATAAGCATCTGCCAAATTTTGATGGGCTTCCTGAAAATCGGGTTGAGTTTGACAAAGCGATTCCAACAACGCCGTCGCTTTTGCTAAATAAGGTGCAGCTTGTTTCAAAGCATTGCGTTGTTGAAAATGGGTTGCTTTTTTCAAGAAAGAAACAGCCGTTTCTAAACCCGCCTGTGGATTGGAAGCATCGGTCGGCAGGTTTAATTCATCTTGCAATATATCTATTAAAACCAATCTCTCCGCAGCCTCTTTGGTGATGTGTTCATTTCTCAACCCTTTTCCCAATTTGAGATACGATTTAAAAAAATGTTTCGCCTCCTTTAAAAGTCGAGCATTCAAATAAAAACCGCCTACAAAATAAGTTAATTTCGCTTTATGCAAGTTTTCCGCAGGGAATTTTTCCACAAGCCGCGCCGCCCAATACGCCAAATCCAAATGAGGTGTCCAAACCCAAGGTTCTGCTTTCATAAGCTGGTCTATCTTGTGGAAGAGCGATTGCGTATGAACGGGTGCTTCTAACCATTTAGCCTGAATGAGCATCGACTGAATTAAGTCATTCATTCTAAAGCTAAAATATTGATTATCAACTGATTCCATTTCGAGCCAGCCTTTGTGCGCCAAGGATTTCAAGGCAAGTTGAGCGTCTTGACACCATTTTTGCATCAACCGAACATCCACTCCAAGCTGTAAAAAAAGGAGTTGTGCTTCAAACCAATTGTCCATTGTAAAAGCAATTTGTGTTAAATATTGCTTTTCCACCGCCGTCAAAATCTTTAATTGATACACAAATTGGATAATATCATCGATTTTCGCTTGTTTTTCGGCAATCGTTGCAGCATCCTCCGCTACGATTTTAGCATATTTGCCTAATTGCAATAATTGCTGGTGCGCCAAGTTTTGATGCCAATCCGCTAACCGATAACGCGGGTTGCTATTGCGCAACGCTTGAAAATTTTGAGCTAAAAACCGAATTGTAAAAGTATGATAATCAATACTTTGCAATAATTTTTGTAAAATTGTGATTTCGGATTGCGCTGCGGGCGCGTATTGTAAAAACAAATTTTGAGCAGCGATTGGAGACAAACCGCCTATTTTTTGAACGGGCATTGTGGCGGGTGCTTGCGTCAACCTTGAAAGACACAAAATCGTCCATTGCGGCGATAAAGTAGGTAAATTTTGAATCTGTTGAAGTTGATTCACGTCGTCCAAGACCAATAAATGCCGTCCAGTTGCTTGATTCCATTGCGCATAAATATTTTCGACGAAGGGCTGTGTTATCGTCGGAATATCCGTTTCGGCTTGTTTTAGAGGGTAATAATAGCGCAAAACCGCTTCTTCCATGGATATATTGGCATTTAACCAAATAATATTTTTAAAACAAGCCTGATATTGATTCACATACGCCGCAACCAAAGCCGTTTTGCCTACTCCTGCAAAGCCAGTCAACAGTAAAATAGGCGTTTGTGCGATGAAAATAGATTGGTGAAGGGCTTGAAGTTCGGTATCTCGACTCGTGCCAAAATACGGGGGAACAGGCATTGGTGCATTTGACCAAGTGCCTTTTTGAGCGTTATCTGTCATAGAATGATTTTTTTAAGCGCGTTGGAATTGGGATTCAATGGGATTTTTTTGGGATTAAATGGGATTGATTATTGGGATTTGTAAGATTTTAGGTTACACTTTTGGATACATTGGGATACAAATAGAGGTACGGATTTCACGGATTTCACCGATTGGTACGGATTTTTAGAACTGTAATGCTTGGTTTTAGGCAAAAAAAATAAAAAAATCCGTACCAATCGGTGAAATCCGTGAAATCCGTACCTCTATTTGTATCCTCAGTACGTGACAAAAATACTTTTTGGCACAGATTGAACAGATTCCACGAGATTTATACAGATTTTTTTTGGCTTTAACGTTTGAAAATCAAAAAAAATTTGTGAAAATCCGTTGAATCTGTTCAATCTGTGATGAAAATCTTTTTTGTCACGTACTAAGATTTGTATCCCAATGTATCCAAAAGTGTAACCTAAAAATCTTATAAATCCCAATAAATCAATCCCATTTAATCCCAAAAAAATCCCATTAAATCCCAATTCCAACGCTTATGTTAAAATAAGTTGTTTTTTACCCACAGGATTCGCGTACATTGCCAAAAACTGCGCCTTTATAAGCGGATTTTTCGTATCAATCCGTTTTTGCATCCGTTCCACAAAATACGCCTTTTCATCCGCCGTATAATGGTCGGAATAAACCTCCGATTGTGTCTGCAAATCCGCCGCAATATAATTAGAAGACCATAATTTATAATTTTTAAAAATATGATTATCAATCAATTGCGTAATCAATTTAATTTGTTGATTCGGATTTGTAACCCCTTCAATCTTTTCTAAATCGGCATTGAAATCATTGCTTACGCAAATATGAATCCCTTTTTTCTCCCCTGTAATACCTGTTACAATAGAATTAAAATCCTCATTTTCCGCTTTGACATACTTTTCATTCCGCGCTTTAGCCAATAATTCTGGCATTTTTAACACATCCGTCGGGTCATACTCATACGAAACCGCAATCGGTGCAATATTTAATTGCTTAAAATACGCAACCAAATTTTCTTTCTCCGCCGCAATCGCCAACATTTTCAACACGCCTGGATGCGTCGCATCATTTCCATCTTTTGCCCTGCCTTCGCGTTGCGCGAGCCAAACCGAGCGACGCTCTTCCGTCAACAACATATAAATATATTCCGACATTAATCGAGAACTTTGAAGCAATTCACGCGGCGATAAACCCCTCAAAACCAAGAAGTTACGATTCACTTTAGCCAACGTATTTAAAAAAGGTTGCCGTACCAAATTATCCCCGATTGCCGACGCGGTAAGAGACAAATGATGTTCAAAAAGCATCAAATTGATTAAAGACGCATCTAAAACAATGTCTCTATGATTGGAAATAAACAAATAAGCCGCCTGTTTATCCAATCGCTCAAAGCCCGCAGCAGTCAATCCCGAAGCAGTGGTTTGCACCACCCGATATAACACTTTTGAAACAATTAGTTTTTTAAAATCATCTACTTGGCGGATATTGGTGAGTTTAGCTTTCCACTCCGCTTCGGTCGCCGTCGGGAAAGCAAATTGCATCATCTTTTTCAACAGGGGTTCGTCCAAAATGGACAAAATTGCAGCGTGCACTTCACTATCATAGAAAGGACGGATTCTATCAAATTTGTGGTGTAATGACATTTTCTTACTATAGATTTTAAATGGTTGAGATTGCAAAATGAATCAATTTTAAAATTGACGGGCAAAGATATTTAATTCTTTGATTATTTGGCGTATCGGAATCAAGTTTTGATTTATTTTAATTTCAAGAATCCGTTTGAATTCAAAATAAAATACGGAGCGCAAGCCGTTCCACGAATGGCTTTTTCAATAAAATATCTTAGTTTTTTAACTAAACGAAGCAAACTATTTACCTGCATTTGGCGTTAATGAGTTGAGAAAGCAATTCATAGAATCATATTAAAAATTGTTTAAACATCATGCAAACCTTAGCCGCCGCTAAATCAAAAATCCATCAAAAAGGCTATTTAGATCTGTCTATTGACCCGTCGTTAGACCTGCTTGAAGCCATTCACCACCTTAAAACCAAGAAAAATGCGGTTATTTTAGCGCATTATTACCAAGATTCGGACATTCAAGATGTTGCGGATTACATCGGCGATAGCTTGCAACTTTCGCAACAGGCTGCTAAAACCAATGCGGATATGATTGTTTTTGCGGGTGTTCACTTCATGGCGGAGACCGCAAAAATGCTTTCGCCCAATAAAAAAGTGTTATTGCCCGATTTGAAAGCAGGATGTTCGTTGGCAGATTCCGCACCCGCGCCGCTTTTTCGGAAATTTAAGGAAAAATATCCCAATCATGTCGTGGTCAGCTACGTCAATTGCACGGCGGAATTGAAAACTTTGACCGATATTTGCTGCACATCGAGCAATGCGGAAGCCATCATTCGCAGTATTCCCGCCGATAAAGAGATTATTTTCGCGCCCGATAAGAATTTGGGGGCTTATTTGATTAAAAAAACGGGGCGCAATATGGTTTTGTGGAATGGCGCGTGTATGGTACATGAGATTTTTTCAAATGAGAAGATTACGAAACTCATGGTGCGGCATCCGAAAGCGAAGTTGATTGCGCATCCCGAATGTGAAGCGCATCTTTTGGAAAAAGCGCATTATATTGGTTCGACTTCGGGTTTGTTAAAATTTACACAGACGGACGCGGCAACGGAGTTTATTGTAGCAACGGAACCAGGGATTTTGCACCAAATGCAGAAAGCATCACCAAATAAAATTTTTATACCCGCGCCGCCGACCAATAATTGTGCTTGTAACGAGTGTCCGCACATGCGTTTGAATACGTTGGAAAAATTATATTTGTGTATGAAGTACGAATTGCCCGAAATCACGCTGCCCGAAAACGTGATTCGGGAAGGACGGATTTGTATTGATAGGATGTTGGATATTTCGGCGAAAGTCGGATTGTAAGTAGTTATATTGAAATATAAATAATTGAAAATCAACGAATTAACTTGCGTCAAGTTGAAACTTGACGCAAGTTTTATGCGTTTAATTTTATAACGCGATTTTTTCAAAATCGCTCAACGCCCCCAAATCTACGGTTGGATAGCCTTCCTCGTTCAAAGCAGTGATTTTCACGAACTTACCGCCATAAAAAGTTTCTGCCATTGTATATGATTTTTTAGCATGAATGGTTTGATAAAACGTATCATCAAAACCTTGTATAAAAATTAAAAATTCGGGGTCCGCTTGGCGCAAAGCAGCTTCATCCAACCCATATAATGGACTATTCGCATCAATCGGATGCACCAACGTCCAATTCGACGGGAAAAATATAACGGATTCTCTTTCAAGCAATAATGTATAAAATTTTCGATTGCCATTTTCGCTAATACTCAAACTAATTTGTGCTTTAACATCTAATATATTGCTTTCCAATTGATTCGCAATGCGTAACATAAACGCAGTCCCCTCTCGATAAGGCGCAATCAAGGCTTGTTCGCTGAATTTGATGCGCGGCGACGGTTTGGAAAAGCGACCATATAATAATCCCGTAACTAATGCAAAACTCAATAATCCAAACAGCGATTCCAACGACGAAATCAATCCTGCCGACCAGCCCGACGGATTAATGCGCCCATAACCGACGGTTGTAAGCGTCTGCGAACTGAAAAAAAAGATTTCCATAAATCGTTCGGATTCGCTGCTGAAAACCATTCCTGTCAAGTGACTGGGGCAAATGAGGTAGTAAAGTCCCGTAAACAAGACATTTACGACCAAATACCACAGCAAAACCAATCCCAAAAAGCGTTTCCAACTCATTTGAATCAGAAATTGATATATATGAAACGTTTCGTTGAACGGTAATCCAAAACGGATGTAATTATAATTACCTTCTTTGGTCATTAAACGGCGTTGTCGTTGTTCGACGGTACCGAACCCGAGTTCTTTATCTTGAATTTTGGTCATGAATGATTTTGTTAAAAGTTGGAATCCATTGATTTTCAATGGATTCCAAGGCACATAAGTTTTACAAATCTTCAATATCACGCTTGCTTAACCCCGTCGTTTCGGCAATAATTTCAATGGAAATGCCTTGGGCTTTCAATTTTTGAGCAACTGTTTTAATGCCTTCCAGTTTACCTTCCACTCTACCTTCCAGTTTACCTTCCATTCTGCCTTCCATTCTACCTTCGTGTCTGCCTTTTGCCTGCTCGCCGTCTATAAATCGTTGGATTTCTTCTTCATATTGGGCTTCGGTCGTGATGTAATTTAAATCTTCTTCGGTCAACTTTTGTCGATTGATGATTCGAATGATGTCCGCAAAAATTGGGTCGGAAGTATAACTTTCAAAATCCGATTCGGTATTATTTTCATTGCGCGTGCGTTCGGCGAAATCAAACCAACGTTTATAAGGTTGAATTTCTTGACTTTTGACAATATTGTGTTGGAACAAAAAATAAATTTTATTTTTGCCCATAAAATCCAAATCTTTATGCGGATTTTGCATAATTTTCAAAACTTTTTTTCGATTGTCCAACAAAGGTTTCACGGTTTGTTTGCTCAACGGTTTGATATTCCAAAGAATCTCGTCGGTTAAAAACTTTTCAATGGCTTCGGGCAATAATTTGTAGGCAACATAATTTTCATTTTTAAAATGTAAAATGTCGTCCACCATCCAAATCACGGTCAAAACGGGTGCTAAATCTTGATAATCTTTGGTCGTGATTTTGAAGCCCGATTTCATAAAAATCGTTTTATTTTTCATCGTCTCCATTTGTAACACGCTATTGACGGCGTGATACAAGTAAAATCGCCGCACAACATCCATTTTATACCATTGCTGCATGTCAATCGTCACATATTGACCTTTAATTTTGCAGCGATAATCAAAAATGACTTTTGCGGCATCGTCTGTAACCCGATTTTCTTCGGGTAATTTTTCAAAATCTTCGATTTTGACTTGAAGAAAATCTTCTAAAAAGCGTTTGGCAATGTGGTCGTGTGAGAACACGCGTTTAAAAAATCGGTCGTAATTCAAAGGGGCAAGGTACATCACATTGAATTTTAAAGGGTTGAAAAATAGATTTCCTCATAAAAACACAAAAATAAGGCTTGTGCGGCACAAATTTAGCGAATATCTTCCAATTTTTACTTGAAATCGACGAAATATTCTCCTGCTTTGAAACCGAAACGTTTGTAAATTAATTAGACCGATTCTAAATAAAACCTTCAAATCATTTGTCCTTTTGTGTAATCGGTTGGAACATATAGCTTTGTAGATGTGTTGCAGACGCTACATCAAATTTTATTACTCATCTAATCCGAATGGCTTATGAGTTGGTTTACTAACTATTTATCTTCCTCGATTGGTCGGAAAGTCACGATGGCTTTGACTGGTCTGTTTCTCATTGTCTTTTTGTTGGTGCATTTGATTGGCAATCTCCAACTTTTGAAAGACGACGGCGGAGAGGCTTTTAACACTTATGGTTATTTTATGACGCATAACCCGTTGATTAAGAGCGTTTCTTACGGTTTGTATTTTTTTATTTTGTTCCACACGGTGCAGGGACTATTGCTTTGGCGCGCAAATCGGCAGGCAAAAGGTACGAGTTATGCGGTGCGCAACAATAATCCCGCGCTGACTTGGGCGGGGCAAAGTATGGCTTTGCTCGGAACGTTGATTTTATTTTTCATCATTTTGCACATGGGCGATTTTTGGTGGAAAATGAAATCGGGCGTTTTGGAAAATCGGACTTATGAAGGGCATAAAGAACCTATCGCTGACCTCTACGGGCGATGTGCGGCGGCGTTCCACGACCCGATTTATGTCGGTTTTTATGTCCTTTCGATGGTGGTTTTGTATTTTCACCTTTCTCATGGGTTTCAATCGGCGTTTCAAACGTTGGGTTGGAATCACAAAAAATACACCCCACTTGTCAAAGCGATTGGAATGGGTTATGCCATTTTAGTGCCGCTTGGCTTTGCAATCATTCCGATAGCATTCTATTTTTCAAAATAAAATTAAGTAATGATGAATGATAAATGATGAATGATAAATTCCACAAATCATGGATTTGCAATAAATTGGAAGTATCCAAAAATCATTTATTTAAATTTAATTACTTATAAATCAATATTTTGTAAATAAAAATATTCATCATTCATTATTTATCATTCATCATTTCTTAACAAATTTAAATGAAACGAAATTATGAGTAATGTTTTAAATTCCAAAATCCCGAATGGAGACATTTCGGAAAAATGGACGAAATATAAAGCATCTGTGCCATTGGTTTCGCCCGCGAATAAAATGCGGATGGATATCATTGTCGTTGGTACGGGTTTAGCGGGTTCGGCTGCGGCGGCGACTTTGGGCGAATTGGGTTACAATGTGAAAGCCTTTACTTTCCATGATTCGCCGCGTCGGGCGCACTCTATTGCGGCGCAAGGCGGTATCAATGCGGCGAAAAATTATCAAAATGATGGAGATTCCGTGTATCGGTTGTTTTACGACACCATTAAAGGCGGGGATTATCGGGCGCGGGAAGGCAATGTGCATCGGTTGGCGGAGGTCAGTGTCGATATTATTGACCAATGTGTGGCGCAGGGCGTTCCGTTTGCGCGGGAGTACGGTGGTTTGTTGGAAAATCGGTCTTTTGGCGGGGTTCAAGTGTCGCGGACGTTTTACGCACGCGGTCAGACGGGACAACAATTGTTGATTGGTGCGTATCAAGCGTTGAGTCGGCAGGTCAAAAACGGTAGTGTCAAATTGTATAATCGACACGAAATGTTGGATTTGGTCGTCATCGACGGCAAAGCACGCGGCATTATTGCGCGGAATTTGTTGACGGGTAAGATTGAACGGTTTGCGGCGCATGCGGTGGTCTTAGCGACGGGCGGTTACGGCAACGTATTTTACCTTTCGACGAATGCCATGAATTGTAATGTGACAGCGAATTGGCGCGCCCATCAACGCGGTGCTTTTTTTGCGAATCCTTGTTTTACGCAAATTCACCCGACTTGCATTCCTGTTTCGGGCGATTATCAATCGAAATTAACGTTGATGTCGGAATCTTTGCGGAATGATGGACGGATTTGGGTGCCAAAACGGAAGGAAGATTGCAAAAAGCATCCAAATGAGATTGCGGAAGGCGATAGAGATTATTATTTGGAGCGGATTTATCCTGCTTTTGGGAATTTGGTGCCGCGAGATATTGCTTCGCGGGCGGCAAAAAATGTTTGTGATGAAGGTCGTGGCGTAGGCGAATCGGGATTAGCGGTGTTTTTGGACTTTTCGGCGGCGATTGAACGGCTTGGAAAGGACAAAGTAGCGGAACGGTACGGCAATTTGTTTGAAATGTACGAAAAAATCACGGGCGAAGACCCGTATAAACAGGCAATGCGGATTTATCCTGCGGTGCATTACACGATGGGCGGGATTTGGGTCGATTACAATTTGGAAACGACTGTTCCCGGACTTTTTGCGATGGGCGAATGTAACTTTTCAGATCATGGCGCGAATCGTTTGGGTGCGTCGGCGTTGATGCAAGGTTTGGCGGATGGCTATTTTGTGTTGCCTTACACGATTGGTTCGTTTTTGTCGAAGGAAATTAGAACCCCGCGTATCAGCATAGACCATGCAGCATTTGCCGAAGCGGAAAGTGCTACGAAAAATCGCATTGATAACTTATTGAAAGTCAAGGGAAATCAATCGCCAGAAAGTTTGCATAGAAAGTTGGGCAAAATTATGTGGGAATATTGTGGCATGGCGCGGACGGCGGCAGGTTTGACAAAAGCGATTCAAACCATCCAAGCGTTGCGTGAAGAATTCAATAAGGATATATACGTTTCTGGCACGAATGAAGAATTTAATCCAGAATTGGAAAAAGCATTACGGGTATCGGATTTCATTGATTTGGGCGAATTGATGTGTATGGACGCGTTGAATCGCAATGAATCTTGTGGCGGACATTTCCGTGTCGAGTATCAAGACGAAGCGGGCGAAGCGAAACGCGATGACACCAATTATATGTATGTCGCGGCTTGGCAATCGAACGGTGCCGTTAAAAATTCGGCATTGCATAAAGAAGATTTAGTTTACGAAAATATCAAATTGGTAACTCGTTCCTATAAATAATGATGAATGATGAATGGTTTCCAGCAATTTCCGTTTTGAGAAATTATGATACAATGGATGTACGGATTTTACGGATTTCACCGATTGGTACGGATTTTTTGACTAAAAATTCATAAAAAATCCGTACCAATCGGTGAAATCCGTAAAATCCGTACATCCATTGTATCATAATTTCTCAAAGCAGAAATTGCTAAACCATTCATTATTCATTATTCATCATTAAAAAATTGGATTAAAATATGAAACTTACCTTAAAAATATGGCGACAAGGCGGCAAATATAAAGGCGAATTTGTCACTTATCCGTTAGATAATGTCAGCGAACACATGTCTTTTTTAGAAATGTTAGACGTGTTGAATGAACAATTGGTCGCTGCAAAAGAATCGCCTGTGGCTTTCGACCACGATTGTCGGGAAGGCATTTGTGGCACATGCAGTTTGGTTATCAACGGTCGTCCGCATGGACCCGTGCAAGGTACGACGACTTGTCAAGTCCACATGCGCCACTATCACGATGGCGAAACGGTCGTCATTGAGCCGTTTCGGGCGCGTGCGTTTCCTGTTATACGGGATTTAGTGGTGGATCGGTCATCTTTTGACCGCATTATTCAATCGGGCGGCTACGTTTCGGTCAACACAGGTCAAGCGCAAGATGGCAATTCGATTCCAATCGAAAAAGATTTGTCTTCCAAAGCAATGGATGCGGCGGCGTGTATTGGCTGCGGCGCGTGTGTAGCGGCGTGTCCGAACGGTTCAGCGATGTTGTTCACGGCGGCGAAAGTTTCGCATTTGGTGTTGATGCCACAAGGCAGTGTCGAAGGCGCGAAACGTGTTCAAAGCATGGTCAAACAAATGGATTCGGAAGGTTTTGGCTTTTGCAGCAACGTCGGTGCGTGTGAAGCGGAGTGTCCGAAGGAAATTAGCATTGACAATATTGCGCGGATGAATCGGGAATATACAAGTTCGGTGTTTACGTCTGATAAGTAATAGTAATTGCTTATTAATAACTTGAACTTGAACTTGCGTCAAGTTGCAAACTTGACGCAAGTTAGTTTTTTTTAATACAAAACTTGCGTCAAGTTGCAAACTTGACGCAAGTTAGTTTTTTTTAATACAAAACTTGCGTCAAGTTGCAAACTTGACG
>JBDKKX010000035.1:0-17192 GCA_039795795.1 Bacteroidota bacterium
TGCGCCAATCAAACAATTGAGCAATAATACTCGGTATTTTATGGGACGCTACACTTAATTTGATCATTTTTTGATTGTCAAAAAAGTAATCTATAAAGGCAAGTTTGCCACGAGTGCTAATCGTTTGGTACTATCTTGAACTTCTACTTTTGTAAGATGAAATCGCGTAAAATCCTGCTTATTAATTTTAATGGTATCCATATTGAATAAATGTTTTTTCGCATACGCTTGATAACGTTGAAAATGATGATTTTTATGATTAACCAGATAATCATAAAAATCATCATTTTCAATGACTGCTTCTGTAAGTTGATTTTCAAGTATTAAAATATAATATTTTATTCTCATAAACCTTATTTTTTGGATTTGATGATAGAATAATCAGCATTATTACCATAAAAGTGCATATCAACAGTAACAGTATTTTGATTTTTCTTTTTATTTGCAAGACCTATAGCAGGAGCAATTACTTTACTAATTTCCTCCGAAGTGAAGCATCGAGTCCTAGCATAAGTCATTAAACTACCTGATGTTCCTGTTTTACCGCCATTACTTGAATTCGTTTTCTCGTCTCCGCTAAAAATTTTGCCATCGGAATGATCGCCATTGCTCGTCCACGAACCGCTATTTAAGCCATTCCGTTGCAAGGTCAGAATATTTCCACGAATATCATAACTCCATTTCTCCTTAAATTAGTTATCCGTCGAAAACCAGAAACTCCTTCTCATCCTCTTGAAAGACTTTACAAAGGAGTTTCCTTTTCTTTTTAACCTTAATGAATCACCATAAAACGCTTCACTTCTTTCAAAGTGCCGTGTCGCAAGCGAACATTGTACGTACCTGTCCGCCAATTTTCTACATTCACGACGAATTGACCGATTTGCGCAGGGGTGAGTTCATAATTGGTCACTAACTGACCGACTTCATTAAAAATATCCAACATCGTGGAGACTTTCTCTGCAAATTGGTAATGAATGGTGATTTCTTCCGTCGTCGGATTGGGGGCGAGCCGCCAACCGATATCGACGACCTTTACCAACTCTCCTTCGGAGGACGAGGGTGGTTGCACCGTCGGAACAGGCGGATTCATCGTGACCCGATTTTGAATATCGCTTCGACTGCTATCATTGGCAGCAAGGATTTTGATGCCTACTAATGACGGTAGCATCAGCCCAATCTTTTCTCCAATCCCTTGTCGAACCGTATAACCTGCAATGGTAATCTGCTCGGCATCGGCATAAGGCTGGCGCGGCAGCATCACACTATCTCGATTGTTCGTGGTGTGAACCATGATGACCGTTACGGCACCTGCTTTTTGGGCGTTGAGCACCTGTGTACTCACATCACACGCAGGATTCATCTGCAATAAAGCCACTTTTCCTTGGACATTGGCGGAAACCTGCCCGCAGACATGCTCTGTCACCCACATTGGCACCTTATTGCCTGCCGAATCGGGGACTTCGCGCAGCACATTGACGGTATCGAGAGAGGCAACCATCTCGGCAGTGAAGCCATCATCGGGTTTGCGCTGCCCAAAGGGCATCGAATACAGCATGAAACGCTGGCTCGTATTGTACACCGACAACACGACTGTATCGACTCGATACGCTGGGTTTTGGGCATAGCCCACACTCGTCATCATGCACAACGCGATAATGACCGTATCTAATTTTGTCATTTTAGTTTTTACTTTGTAATAATTTCAAAAAAAACCACGAATTTTCATTGTTGTAAACTTAACGCGGTATATCGGTTTATAAAAAGCAGCTTCTAATTTTTTTATAAACAGTATTTACCCTAACAAATTACACAGTTATTTCACAAGAGCATTATTATAAATTTTTAAGATAAAATCGTTCAATTTAAAAAAACTTAAAAATATATAGAAATGCTTGAAAAACGATTTCCAATTCGTAAATATCTTCTAACAATGCTGTTATGAAATAGCCGTGTAACAAATTATTAGGCTAACAATTCATTTGAGTTAATTCATTTACGAATGTTCATAATATTTCTGTTGTATAAATCTATAAGTAACGAACATTATCATTGATATATAGTACAAAAATGACATTAATGTGTCATTAAACAAAGTAGATGTATTTTTAAGATAATCTACTTCATCGTATAGCAATATATACAGTGGATAAAATATTTCAAAAACACTTGGATTTGATGCTTTCATATCTTTTATTACAGTTAGCTCAAGTATTCCTAAGATTGCTATTAGTAATGTTATAATAGTAAAAAGAGGTTTTCTTGAAAGTCCAATGCAAATAGTAATAAAAAAAATCCATAACATATAAAAAATTTCCAATGGAAAAATGCTATATAACCACAAATAGCATTTAATAACTGCTAATGATAAAGCAGAAAAAATAAGTATAGATTGTATTATTTTCATTTTTTTTATTTCAATTAAATTGATAGTGCTTATCAAAACGCAGACAAGACACTATCAATCAATTTGTACATCAATTACTAATCAAATTATAAACACCGCCTCCAGGCTCTTTTCGATAACCCTCTAATTTCGCCCCATACTCACTTTCAGAACTATTGAGTGATTCTATTTTAGGTTGATTAGATGGACCACCTTTACTAAATGTCCAAATAGTTCCATCTTGTGATGTACCTAAATAGGTTGCTGCATGAGGTGTTTGATCATTTGTACTTCGCCCCAATCGCATAATTGAATGCCCAAATTTCCAAGATTTTTTATTATCTGTTACATCTTGATACTTGCCTCCCAAAATGTTATTTCGAAATCTCACTTTATCCATTACAACCGAAGATGGTGTTTTCCCATTCGCAATTGAAATTGCAGAACTAAAGCAATTATAGTTTTTATCAAACCATCCATCGTATTTATTAGGGTTTTTAATTACATCAGTTAAGGCTCCATTAATTGCAGTCACACCTGGCATTGAATTACCGATAGCTGAATTTGTCAATTCTACTTTTCCATCTTTCATAGTTCCATATAGCTCGTTTGCTTTATCTTGTGAAACATTTAGAAAAGTAGCTAATGTTTCGGCATTATCCCCTTTTTCGGCTACAACAGTTACATGTGCAGATTGTGCTTTACCTTTTTCATCTTTATCAACAGTTACTTCAGGTTTCCAAACAGCAGACATCCCAGTTGGGTCTGTAAATTTCATTGGATTGTTCATCACATAATTGTAAGTTCCGTGAGCCAAATATTTTTCCGATAATGGATCCACAGCATCCCACCGCGCAATGCTCGGATCATACCAGCGTGCACCATAGTCATACCAACCGATTCCAAAGTCGTCATTATATTGCTTGCCATTGTAGAGGTACTTATTGTTATTGTTGCTGCCTGCACCATTCCAGTCTCCTTCCAGATTCAAACCAAAGGGATAGTAGTGATTGATTTGCACAATATCATCTTTCGTCACGATGCCATCCTTGTAAGTCGGATTGCCACTTGCATTCGGGTCTAACATGCTCCAGCTATTCCAATCCCAAGCGGGTTCGCCTTTGCTGATGCCATCTCGGAAAGTCACCCGAGTATTCCCCAAGTGGTCCCGCAAAACGTATTGATGCTCATAACCCGAGTTCTCATTCAAAACCACTGCCCCTTCACTATGCGGTACCCGTTGCAAAATGCGATTCTTGTATTCCACGCCATTGACATAATCCCATGTTTCTCGTACTGTTCCATCGTTGTTTTTCACAATTTTCTTCAATTTTACCCCTGTGGCATCGTAAACAAACTCGATACTGCCACTATTCCCCGCATCATTCGGCTTAGTTATCACAATTTTCATCGGCAAATTTAAATAATTGTACTCAATGGACGTGATATACTTGTTTTTATCGTATATCAAATTTCCATTGGCATCATAACCGTATTGGTCCCCTGTCGCGCTCGAATTCGTCTTGAAACCTCTATCCAATAAACTCGCTTCTGCAATGGATTTCAATTGATTGCCTGTACCATATGCATAAGTTAAATTATCAATTAACCCATAAGTTGCCGCAGTATAGCCATTGCTCGTCCACGAACCGCCATTTAAGCCATTCCGTTGCAAGGTCAGAATATTTCCACGAATATCATAAGTCAATTTCTCTTTAAATTTGTTATCCGTCGAAAAGGTCGAACTCCAAGAAGTACCCGTTTGAGTTTCGGTAATATCAAAACTCGTTGCTTCGGTCAATCGATTCAAATCGTCATACGCAAAACCATACGCTTGTTTGGCACGTCCTGCCACTTGCCAAGTCGTACTGGAAATATTTCCATTATATTGCGCAGTAGCACCCGTTTTAGTCTCAGGACTATCATACGTTAACGTTTGACTAAACAAATCGACATTATTATCGGCAACGGGCGGCAAATATTCCGATTGTCCCCACTGCTGCGCGACGGCTGCCTTTACAAAAGGCGTAATGCCTAACTTGATAACCGTACCTGTTCCTTGCATACTGGGAGTCAAGATGGATTGTGTCGAAACCGTGCTAACTGTATTGCGTGCCCGCGCTCCATTAATGTCCGTCAACCAACCGCGTGTATTGTAACTGTAATCAATGGATTGCAATGCATTATTCGTCCCGCGATAACCAATATTTTTCTCAATCAATTGGTCTTTGTAATTATACACCATATTATTAAGCGTAAACGTCGGTGCACTTAATCCACTGCCATCCACCGTATAAAAATACCGATGGTCGGTCATCCGCATCCCATTATCATAAGCGTAATTCTCATAAGTCCGCACTTGGCGCGCATCCCAATCGGGAAAAAGATATCGAATGGTCATTGTAGGTTGTCCTGCGCCTGTTAAACCTGTAATCGACCAATCGACTCCTAATTGATCACTATCCAAAATTGGATTTTTGGATACGTAGGCACTCATCAAATGCTGTTTTGCCGTCCATGCAGGGTTTCCTGTATAGTTACAAGCATCCCGCCGTTCTATATAAGACCAAAGAAAATCCGTCGGCGTATTCGTACCCGCATTTTTCAAAACTTTCGCCCCTTGGTCGCGCACCCATGACTTATTCGGATAATAATGCGTTTCGGTTAATCGATCCGCATCTGTAATGTTAATCGTCGCCACATCCACATCCGTTCCTGCCGTCGGCGAAAGCATAACAAAACCCGTTTTGAGCACTCGTCCGAGCCCGTCGTATTGGGTTGCTAAATGCTTTTGAGCATTGGTGGCACGCATATTCCCGTCTTGCGTCAAGACTAACAAATCTCTTGCATCATAATAAAACTTCTGTGCAGCACTCCCTGGAATCTTCTTCTCTATCAACCGATTTTTCAAATCATACTTGTATTGGAAAATCAAATCTGCCGTCACAGTACCCGTCGAACTCACTGAGCCAGGCGGCAATACGGCAACTAATTGTCCTGTATTATCATACACATTATAAGTATCTACATTCTGCCCACTTAAAAACTTGCGCGTCAATACAACCCGTCCTAATCCGTCTTTAAACACAATCGTTTGTTTCCCATTTTCATCCGTCATCGTCGTTTTAAACAACGTGTTCATAGGGTAATAAGCCCCACTCGAAATCACATCGTTTGCTATCCCAAATTTACGCACTTCATTGATAGTATCTACGCCATAATTCGTTAAAATCGTCGTTTTATCCACATTAATTTGCTTCACAGGACGACTTAATGGAGAGGCTTCATATTCCGTTTGCGTAAAAAGCGTTCCAATCGGTGCGTCTTGATAACCCACAACACTACTTTGAAATGGTTGATACACTTTATCTTGCCGCCCCATCCCATCATAAGTTACTAAAGATTTTAAATGCAAATTATCAGGCGTGTAATTCTGTTTCATTGCTCCAATAGGACGACCCAAACCATCCAAATAAGATTCACTCACTAACGGAGTCGCTACACTGGAAAAAGTATTCGTCGTCCGCACAAAATTATAAGGATTATTCGCATCTTTGTACTGATAAACATATTCCGTTTTCGCTTGTACTTCGGTACCATCGTCTTTCATCCGATTTTCTGTTTTAGTCAACTGTTGAAGTCCATCATAATAAAATTTGGTTTTCAAACCATTCTCATCCGTTGTTTGCTGTAATAAAGCCGTTCCCGCATAATAATTGTAGCTCAATTGCAACCCACCTTGCGCTTTGGTCATCAAACGCCCTATATCCCAAGTGTAGGTTATAGGTAAAGCACTATTATAGGAAGTCAATGTTGCAATATTGCCATTCGCATCATAACCAAGGATTGCATCAAGTCGTTCTGTTTGATTCCTAAAAATGGTTGTCGCACTTTGAATAAGTGGAATCAATTGTCCGCGTACCGTAAAACGATTGTAAGTATATCGTACACCCCCTAAAAAAGTATTATTTTGATAATAATTGCTGCTGACGGGTGACAATAAATTAAAAGTACGATATGCCCCAGTTAAGTCACTGTTGTTTGTCAAATCAAAAGTATTTTAAATATTTATTCATTTTATAGAAAAATGCAGTAATTTTAGGGAAAAAATCCTAAAAAATTAAAAAAAGAATTTATACAAAAAATAGAAATAGCAAAAATAGCCCAAAAAAGTTGCAAACATCTCCAAACAAGATTATTTTTGCCCGAAATAAGTTCATTGACAAGTATCACGGTTGCTCTAAAAAGCATTAGAGCGTAAAACTTGAAGTGTAATTGAGTCGATTGTATCAGAACCACATACAATCGTTTCCAGAAAATTGCAGAAAGGGCGAAAATACGCCCTTCGTTCAGGCAAACCGCCGCGGGAGTTGACACGGCGTAACGCTCATCGAGGAAATGTAAGACCAATGAAGTTCCTTTTTGAAGGAGAAGAAGGGCTGTTTTCGTTGAAATGAGTAGATTTCTATATTTTTCTATGGAAATTGCAACTATTCTAATTCAATAGTTTCAAAAGAAGTTTTAATTTTGGAAACCGTTAGCCCAATAATTGTAACATAAGTTAACGTTTTATCTCCTGATGGAATTTCACAATCACAACCCGATACTTGTGCTCTTAACGCACTATTATTCAATGTGGTCAACGTTTGGGTTTCGGAAAGTCCCGCTGTGTAACTGTATAATTGTTGGATATACTCAAAAGTAATTTTATTACCTCGAAAATCTTCAATTCTAGAAAGATACCAGCCCGTCACATAATGTGTATAATTACTTGCTCCTGATTCTGAGTCTGTATATTCTTTTTCATCAAAAACATATTTAGTACCATCCGTAGTTGTTAAAACCCATCCAGTGCTGGTTTTTTCAATTTTAATATCTTGATACGGAATAATTCGAGGCATTAATTCTCCATTAACCCTGTCAAAATAAAATTTGCCACTATAGCCTGCTACATTAAAAAAATAAACATCTGGTTCTGCATCTAAAATACCAGATGCAACACCTGTTACATGAGTTGCGTTTTGAATATCAAAATCATATTTTGCATAACCATTCGCACCTTCGTCTGGTTTGCCTTTGACTGTGCGCGTAATAACGCCACCAGCATTTAAAGACCAACCTAAACCAACATTACTCACAACCTCATCTACCTTTATACCACTTGCGTGATAACTTAAAGAAATTGGTAAATTTAATCCTTGTTCATAAACGTTTCCAAGTGGAATCGAAATTTGGGGAATGCCAGTGTAGTCACTCACAGGTATATCACCATATTTACCTAAAGCCGCCGCATTCGCAGAAGGCAAAGCTATTTTAGGCATTGGACTATTCTCTTGCGCTTTTAAGATTACTGGATAAGCACACCAAAATAATAAGAGCCAAAGTGAAGGTAAAATTATCTTATTTTTCATTAAAAATAATAAAACTAAATGGTTTTAAATAGATTGTTCAAGGCATACCACAGGCTATCTCGTTTGGATGCATCTTCCAATCAAGTTTCATAAATCATTGGTAAACAATTAATTACGAGGTGTCTAATGGCATGAATTGGTTCATAAATTCGGTTTAAAAATTGTAAGCAGATAATAGTGCAGGAACAAAATGGCTCGACTAAATCACTATCATATCAAATACAAAATTATACGAAATAATTCAATTTGTGTCGTCCCAAATGGTACCAAAACGTCCCATTTTGTACCATTACTGTATTTGTACGTTGCTTACAGCATTGATTTTGCGTTTTTTTCGAGGTCGAGCTTCAAAAGCTGTAATGATTTGTTGTTGGTCTGTAACAGAAAGCAATCCTGAGGGCAATTCAATGTTGGTTTGATTGACCCACCGATAAAAAGTGGTACGAGACATGTTTAAAAGGGCGATAAATCGCTCGCGGGTAACAAAACCTTGAATGGTATATTCGTTCATGTTGAAAATTGGGTGTTTGGTGGATTAAAAATATTCGTAATTGTGAAATTATTTACAAGACAAAGTAAAAAATAATATTTGATATTTTAAAATATTTTAGCTTTTTTTTTCAAATTTAATGTAAAAAAAACGATAATAAACAGAAAAACCTTGCTAATGAGCATTAGCAAGGCTTTCGGTTTCTGTAAAATTTTTTGCCACGAATTACACGAATTTTCACTAATAATCCGTGAAAATTCGTGTAATTCGTGGCAAATTTGCGTTTTTTCAATTCCCTAATTAATTTTCTTAGAAATTTTCTGCAAACCCAAAGGGTCAGGCGATTTCAAAGTCTGAATTGCCCGCGTAACGCAATCATCTTCCGCATTCATAATCGTAAAATAACCTTCTTCCCCAAAATATTGTTTAGCAATCCGCGCTTTCAACAAAAGTTTAATTGGGTCTTTAATCAAATTGACTTGGTCTCGCTCTTTTGGAATCTGTTTCCGTTCCGCAAACGCTAAAAAATCATTAAAAATAACATCATTGATTTTAAAATAGCGCGCCAACTCTGGCAATTTCATCCGTTGCAATTCTTTTCGATGCGTAATCACATACCGATAACTAAATTCGGGCACCAATTGACGCAATTTATGAAAATATTCACTCTGCTGAACCGACTCCATCGGCACAAAAATATCGGGCACAATGCCGCCGCCCCCGCGCACAATCCGCCCCCCTGCGGTAAAATATTTCGTGGTATCCGCATATTTGATACTATCGGCATACGATAATTCCCCGTTTTGAGCGCGAGTCGTTTCCTCCGCTTCATATTCTTTCCGCGTTTTGCCCTTGTACGGCTTCTGAATCGACCGCTTCGACGGCGTAAAATACCGCGCAACCGTCAAACGCAATGCAGAACCGTCTTTCAATGGATATTGCTCTTGAACCAACCCTTTCCCAAACGACCGACGACCTATCACAACCCCTCTATCCCAATCTTGAATCGCACCCGCCATGATTTCACTCGCCGAAGCCGAACCTTCATCAATCAAAACCGCGACTTTTTGCAAATCAAACGCATTCCGTCCTGTCGTTTTATATTCCGTTTTATGAATCGTTCGACCTTGCGTATAAACCAATAATTTATCTCTTTCATCGAAAATTTGAGACAAAATATCAATCGCTTGTTCCATATATCCCCCTGGATTTTGGCGCAAATCAAAAATAATGTCTTGAACCCGCTTTCCATTTTCAGGCAATTTGCTCATAGCACTCATAAATTCTTTATACGTCGTGCCACTGAAACGATTAATCCGCAAATAAATCGTCTTGTCATCCAAGGGATACAAAACATCAATACTTTTTGCCGAAACTTTTTCTCGTGTTATAACCACTTGACGCACTTTTGTTTCGTCTTCGCGCACAAAACCAATTCGTAATTTCGTCCCTTTTTTGCCGCGCAACCGATTCCCAATTCCTTTATAATCAATCTTCGCGCCTGCCAACGAAAAATCATCAATCGAAACGATCCTATCGCCCGACATCAAACCCGCCAATTCTGCGGGACTACCCGGCAAAGGCGTTTCAACAATCAACGTATCATCCGCAATCAGATATTGCAACCCAACCCCGTCTATTTCTCCATCCAAATCTTCGTGAACCGCATCCATATCTCCTGCGGGAATGTAATGCGAATGAGGGTCAAGTTCTTCCAACAAATTATTGATAGCCCCTTCCACCAATTTTTTATCGCTCACTTTGTCAATATATTTGGCATCAATATAGCGTAATAATTCTTCAATCCGCCCCTGCCCCATTCCAGTAGGGTCTGTATTGGGCGCGGGCGTAGTAGGCACAGGCGTTTTGCGCGCTTTGGTGACCAACGGCTCACTGCGGAGCTTCATGCCCACTAAAATACCAACAATCATCGTTGCCGAAAGCGTCAAAGGCAGCCAAACATTTCGCTTTCCAAAAGACAAATTTTCAGCGGTTTCTTGAAACAAACCTGCATTGGATACAGGCAATTCAGCAGGGGTTTGAGTATTATCGAGCATAGTTGCAACAGTGTTGATTTTTAGATTCAAAAATAAAAACGAGTCGCTAACCTAAAATAGGGATAATCAACCATTTAGCAAAACGCTTTCGTTTGATGCAGCAAAAGTACGCATTTTATTAGGAGTACAAAGGTTAAACCCGTTCAAAATAGCCTAAAAATGCACTTTTACCATAAAATTATAACAAAAATAGGGTTTTCTATTTTAAATCTTCTTTTTTTTAAACAAAAATCTATAAAAGTTGATTGTAGGAGTAGCATTTTGCAACTTTCAAAATTATTTGAAAGTTCAAGAAGCAAAAAGGTAAATTCCAACATCAGCAAGTACATACTTCTAAATTGTAAGATAGCAGTACGATGCCTTTTCAAAATAAAAATTCCTTAATCATCTAATAGCATTGACAATCCATGGAATGGCAAGAAGCAAAAGACAAATTTATACAAAATTGGGGCGCACTCGGCACGGTCTGGGGCATCAATCGGACGATGGCGCAAGTGCACGCTTTATTGATGATTTCGCCCAAAGCGTTATCGGCGGATGAAATCATGGAAGAGTTGCAAATTTCTCGAGGCAATGCCAATATTAATATTCGGTCGCTGATTGATTGGGGATTGGTTTATAAAGAACTCAAACCGGGAGACCGAAAAGAGTATTTTATTGGAGAAAAAGATATGTGGGTGGTCGTGCGTCAGATTATTGTCCATCGAAAAAAACGGGAATTAGACCCGATGTTGCGGGTTTTGGATGAGATTTCCAATTCCAAAATCCCTGATGCAAGTGATGAAGCCATCGCGCTGAATAAAACCATTCGAGATATTAAATTATTTTCGTCTAAAGCGGATAGTATTTTGGATGTGTTGGTAAAATCCGATTCCAATTGGTTTGTGGGCACGTTTTTGAAAATGATTAAGTAGATACACAACGCACAAAATGGGTAATTTTTTTTCCAATTAAAAATAAGATTATCATGGCAAAAACAGCTAAAAATCAGAATAATCTGAATGCAGGAAAGGCTTGGCGCGAAGCAGAATTGATAAAAATGTTTAAACTCAATCGAATTGTGACGTATCGAAAATCTTTATACATTTTATAGAAAAGCGTAGTAAATTTATAGAAAAAAGAAATATTTTTCAAAAAAAAATATTTTTCGGATTTTGAAAAATATTTTTTTGGGGGAAAAAGAGAAATATCTTTGCGGCGAGAAGCGGAATCCGAGTTCTAAAATTCTAAAAACCACGATGAGTAAAAGAGCGTTCAAATATCGGTTATATCCTTTGGAGGAACAAATCCCCCTCTTGAATCAAGCGTTCGGTCATGTTCGTTTTGTTTGGAATCATTGTGTGGAACAGTTTTTGGGAAAAAAATCGCCTTTGACGGTGAAAGCATTGCGCGTTTTGCACCCGTTTTTGGAAAACGTTTCGGCGGCAAGTCTTCAACAAAAACAACGGGATTTCTTCGAAACGAAAAAACAATTGGGGAATCCAAAGCGCAAAAAAAAGATTCGCCCCCCCAAATTTAAGAAAAAAGGTCGGGGGGGCAGTTTTCGCTTGCCTTATCCCAAATTTAGTTTGGCAAACCGTCACATTCGCTTGGAAAAATTAGGCGAAATTCGGTATGTGGAAGACCGTCCTTTGCCCCAGGGTGCGAAAATCCTCTCGGCAACAGTTTCGCAAAATGCCGCAAATCAATATTTTGTCTCGATTTTAGTCGAATATAACATTCCTTCCAAACCCTGGACGGGACAAACCGTCGGGTGTGATGTGGGCTTAAAATCTTTTGTGGTGACAAGCGAAGGGGAGGTCTTTGCACCGAATCGGAAGTACCGCGAGAACCAAGCGGAACTCCGAAAGGCTCAAAAACATCTGGCTCGAAAACAAAAAGGGAGCAAACGTCGCCAAAAACAACGTCGAAAAGTCGCTCGAGTCCATCAAAAAATCCAGAATCAACGCCAAAATTATGTCCACCAAGTCACGAATCACTTGGTGAATCATTATGATACGATTGTGATTGAGGATTTAAATGTTCAAGGGATGCTTCGAAACCGAAAATTAGCGAAATCGCTTTCCGACGCTTCTTTTCGGCTTTTTCGGACGCAATTGGAATATAAATGTGATTGGTACGGGAAAAAATTAATCGTGGCGGATCGATTTTATCCCAGTTCCAAAACTTGTTCGAGCTGTGGGCAGAAAAAAGACGAGTTGAGTTTGAAAGAAAGGACTTTTCAATGCGAAAATTGTGGAAAAACGCTCGACCGAGACCTCAACGCGGCATTGAATTTAAAGAAACTGGCGGTTTAGAACCGCCGCCGAGGGAGTTACCCGGCGGAACGCTCATCGAGGGAATGTAAAGCCAGGGAAGCTCCTTTTTCGGAGGGAGCCGAAGGGTGGTTTTCGTTGAAATGAGTCGATTTTTAGGGCAATCTATAGGCATTTCTATATTTTTCCATAAAAATTGTAACTATGAAACGCCTTTGATGGAAGAATGGTTAGATGTGCAAATGCCCGTTTTGGACGCTGGTGAACAATACAATTTTGACAAACTATTGTTAAAAGCTCAAAAAAGCATCACAGGTTGGAGCGAAGAAGATTTGAAAGTTAAATTTATTGGTCCCGTTTTAGAATTGGGTCACTTAAACGATGATGATAAAGTGGTAGGCTATTTCGATAAAACGATTTCTGCGACCGTTGAAGGCATTTTCCTAACGGTCAAATCGGATTTCATGTTTGCAAAAGGGCTTTTAAACGTTTTTGAAACGCCTTATTTTCATTTTCAAGAGTATAAACCTTTTTTAAATCCAAGCGGTGAGCCGATGGCTCAACTTTTAGAAGCATTTTTGATTGCCCAAGTCAAAAACAATAATGGTAATCCCATTTATGGGATAGAAATTATCGGTTACAATTGGCAATTTGTTATCATGGACGGCAAAGATTATTGTGCGTCGAAACCCTTTAATGTCATTCACAAAGCGGATTTGTTAACCATTATTTCCATTTTGAGGAAATTCAAATGGATTTTGGAGACGCGCTTATATATGTAAACCTAAATTGTGAGGACACTGGAATTGGGATTAAATAAGATTTTTTTAGGATTAAATAAGATTGATTTTTAGAATTCATAGGATTGAAATCCTACAAATCCTAAAAATCAATCTTATTTAATCCTAAAAAAATCCGATTTAATCCCAATTCCAGCGTCCCTTAATTATCTCGCTCTGGAAATTTAAAATTTCGAGCATTTTCCTTATTCACGACCCTTGCTTTTTTCTCTAAAACAGGCATTTCACGCGGAGCTTCCCGCATCGGCGTATTCGGCAATTGTTCAATATATTCCCACAAACCTTTTTTAAAAACAAACGCTTCATACGTCCCATCAGGCACTTGCACATAAGGAATATCTGGATTCCGAGATGCCCCTGGCATTAAATGGTCATACACAATCATCGCCATTTCCTCATCATAATTAAAACGCATCGCCGCTTCCGACGAATAAATTTGAATCAATCGCTTTGTAATCGTCTGTTTTTTATGTTCCTGTGGTTTAGTAACAAAAACAGGCGCGCCAAACGAAATTTTATTGCCTTTCAAGGTCAAAACATCACATAATTTAACTTTTTCATAATCATCCTTCGCATTAAACCCAAATAACAAATATTTCATCCCTTCTGGCGATTTAAATTCTTTTAATTTGTAATACACGCAACCAAACCATTTATCAGGACTCAAAACTTCATTTTCTGCCGTCCACAAAGAGGCAGATTGGTCTTTCAAAACAAAAAACTTAGATTTGGTTTGATTGTATTGAATATAACCAAAATATTTAAATTCATTTCTATTTATAAATGTCTGAAAACTAATCACTCTAAAAGATTTATCGCTTGGATATTGAATCGAAACATTTTGCAATTTTTCAAAACCATAACCAAAAGAACCATTGATTTTCAACGCTTCTGCAAAAACAAGGTTTAATTGCTCGCCTGCATTCCGTCGAATCTCCTCTTTACCCGACGTAGTATCCCAAACCGCAATCGCTGCTAAATTTACCATAGAATCTTCCATGACAGACAATTTTTCAAAGTCTTTGGGCTTAATAGAAGGCATTTGAGGCGTTTTTTGAGCAGAACCGACCGTAGTTACGCCCAAAAACAGTGCAAACAAAATATTATTTCTCATAATGAATTGGATTTAATGATTCTCAATTTTTTGGTGCAATAACGTTCCATTTTGATATTTCTGTATCTTTGTCCGTCATTTATTTGCAAGGCTAATTTAGAATTTCAATTTTTGCGTATCTTTGCGGTCAATTTTTGAAAAAATATCTAATTATCTATATCTCATTTAGAAATGGCTTTAAAATGTGGCATCGTCGGTCTGCCTAATGTCGGCAAATCTACCCTGTTCAACGCCCTCACTTGTGCAAAAGCATTGGTGGCAAACTATCCTTTTGCGACCAAAGACGCTCAAATTGGAATGATTACTGTGCCTGACCCGCGTTTGGACAAGTTGAAAGAATTGGTCAAACCTAAAAAGGTATTGCCTGCAACGGTTGAAATCGTGGATATTGCAGGTTTGATTAAAGGTGCGAGTAAAAACGAAGGGCTTGGCAATCAATTCCTTGCCGATATTCGGGAAGTCCATGCCATTGTGTATGTGGTGCGCTGTTTCGACGACGATAATATCATTCATGTCGAAAACTCAGTTGACCCTGTACGGGATAAAATTATTATTGATAATGAATTGTTACTCAAAGACTTATTAACAGTAGAGAAGCGTTTAGACCGTTACAAAAAAAATACAAAAGGCGGAGATAAAACCGCCGTTCGCGCTTTGGAAACGGCAGAACGCATCTATAAACACATCGAAAATGGAGAGCCTGCCCGCACGATGCAATTGACAGAGGAAGAAACAATCGTCTTACATGAAATGTATTTATTGACTGCGAAACCAATTTTGTACGTTTGCAATGTGGATGAAGCCTCTGTTATGACAGGAAATCATCATACAAAACGGTTTATAGAGGCTATCAAAGGCGAAAAAGCAGAAGTCATTTTGATTTCAGCAGCGATTGAAGCTGAAATCGCGGAATTGGACAGCCTTGAAGAACGTTTAGAATTCATTGAGTCGATGGGATTAGACGAACCGGGCGTTAATAAAGTGATTCGGGGTTGCTACAAATTGTTGAATTATATCACTTATTTCACGGCGGGTGAAAAGGAAGTTCGGGCTTGGACAATAAATCGCGGATGGACAGCTCCGCAAGCAGCAGGCGTGATTCACTCCGATTTTGAACGCGGTTTTATTCGCGCCAGAGTGATTAAATACGCAGATTTCGTACAATACGGTTCTGAAAAAGCAGTACAAGAAGTAGGAAAAGTGCGCGTTGAAGGGAAAGAATATGTGACCGAAGATGGAGACGTAATGCACTTTTTATTTAATGTTTAAATCATTCAAAACCAAAATATAATCAAAAGTTACTTGTTTTAATAAGCGTAACTTTTGATTATATTTTTTTATGTGAATTAAAAAAATGTATCCACAAAAACAAAAATTCTGCTTCTTTTTTTACATTTTTTTTGCAATCATCAAAATAAAGTGTACTTTTGTATGGTTCAATTAATTTTCGAGAAATTCGATTTGTGACATATTAAATATTTTACAAATCAATTTATTTAAAACAAATTGAATTAAAAAACAGGCATGCATGAATGAACCATTCAAAATCAACTCTTTAGCAATTTTAAAAAGCCATGCGAGCCATCGGTGCTACGTCGTGAGCCGCGAATTCCCGATTTAAAAACTTAAAGTAACCAGCAATAGCAATCATTGCCGCATTGTCGGTGCAATATTCAAATCGTGGTACATACGTTGTCCACCCTTCGATTTGCCCCGTTAGCTCCAATGTTTTTCGCAAACCCGTGTTCGCCGAGACACCCCCTGCAATCGCAATGTGTCGAATGCCCGTTTGTTTTGCTGCTTTTTTAAGTTTTTTAATTAAAATTTTAATAATTCGGTCTTGAACAGAGGCACAAATATCTGCCAAATTTTCTGAAACAAAATTAGGATTTTGCGCAATTTCCTTTTTCAGAAAATACAAAACGGACGTTTTTAGACCCGAAAAACTAAAATTTAAATTCGGAATTTGAGGTTCAGGAAAATCAAAACGCACCATGCCTTGTTGCGCGAGACGGTCAATGGCAGGACCCGCAGGATAATCCAAGCCAAGTAATTTGCCTGTTTTATCAAACGCTTCTCCTGCTGCATCATCTAAGGTTTCGCCGAGAATGCTCATTTTCAATGCGTTTTCCACCAAAACGATTTGAGTATGACCGCCCGAAACCGTTAGACAGAGAAATGGAAAAGGGGGTTTCGGGTCTTCCGCGAAGTGCGCCAAGACGTGTGCGTGCATGTGGTTGACCTCAATCATCGGAATATTGAGCGACAAAGCAAAGGCTTTCGCAAAACCGACTCCAACCGACAGCGAACCCATCAAACCAGGTCCAAGTGTGAAAGCAATGGCATCAATATCCTGCTTTTCCACCCCTGCTTTTTGAAATGCGGCGGCAACGGTAGGCACAATATTCTGCTGATGTGCTCTGGATGCAACTTCTGGAACGACTCCGCCATACAATTTATGTACTGCTTGACTCGCAACGACATTGCTTAAAATGCGATCATTTTTAAAAATCGCAGCAGAAGTGTCATCGCAACTGGATTCAATTGCTAAAATAGTGACTTCAGAAAGGCTTTTTTGCAAATTCGGCATAATTATTTTGTTAATAAATTGTAAATCCGATTACCATCGAAAAACCGGGCGCAATGTTAGTAAAAATAATTCACATAAAAAAACATTCTGAT
>JBDKKX010000036.1:0-17183 GCA_039795795.1 Bacteroidota bacterium
ATTGTAAGTAATCGAAACTTGGTTGTCGCAATTGTCTGTAGCTGTCGGTTCCGCAACCGAAGGTAGATGATTACACTCCACTGTAACGTTCGACGGAATACCCGCCAAAACAGGTGCCGTTTTGTCTTCAACTTTTATCACTTGAACCCCTGTGGAAGAGTTGCCGCAGTTGTCTGTCGCAACCCAAATGCGGGTTAAAGTATAACTATCGGGACAAAAACCTTCCGTCCGCGTTTGATTGTAAGTAATCGAAACGGAATTGTCGCAATTGTCTGTAGCCGTCGGTTCCACAACGGTAGGCAGATTATTACATTCGACGGTAACGTTCGACGGGATACCCGCCAAAACAGGTGCTGTTTTATCTTCAACTTTAATGATTTGAACCCCTGTGGAAGAGTTGCCGCAGTTATCTGTCGCAACCCAAGTGCGGGTTAAGGTATAACTATCGGCACAATTCCCTGTACCGTCGGTCCGCGTTTGATTGTAAGTAATCGAAACGGAATTGTCGCAATTGTCCGTAGCCGTCGGTTCGGCAACCGAAGGTAGATGATTACACTCCACTGTAACGTTCGACGGGATGCCTGCCAAAACAGGTGCTGTTTTATCTTCGACTTTTATTACTTGAACCCCTGTGGACGAGTTCCCGCAGTTGTCTGTGGCAACCCAAGTCCGAGTTAAAGTGTAACTATCGGGACAAGAACCTTCGGTTCGCGTTTGATTGTAAGTAATCGAAACGGAATTGTCGCAATTATCCGTAGCCGTCGGTTCTGCAACCGAAGGTAGATGATTACACTCCACTGTTACATTCGACGGGATGCCTGACAAAACAGGTGCTGTTTTATCTTCGACAGTCACTTTTTGAGTGCCGACTTGGGTGTTTCCGCAAGCATCTGTCGCTGTCCAGGTGCGCACCAAAACATAACTATCCGTACAACCACTATTGTTTCGCGTCGTATCTTGACGGTAGGTTATAGCAACATTGTTGTCGCAATTGTCTTTTGCAATAGGCGCATTTGCTGCGGGAATCGCACTACATGACACGGTAACATCTGCTGCTATATTCGATAAAACAGGTTTTTGAGTATCTCGAACCGTCAATTTCGCTGTAGCGGTTTTGCTATTCCCACAATCATCGGTCGCTGTAAACGTTACAATCGCTTCCCCTGTCGCACCACAAGCGGCGGAACTAAGACCATTATAATTGTTCGTCCAACGAACCGTACCACAATTATCCGTAGCCACCGCTCCAGAAAAACCATCTAACCATCTCTGAATCTCTGCTGTCACCGTAACGCTACATTCAATGCTCGTATCTCGCGGCGCAATCGTTATAGTTGGTGCAGTTGTATCCTTAATTTTAAAAAGGGCAGTCATCTGAGCCCGATTGCCACAATCGTCCGTCGCATAAAAAGTTACGGTTGCTGCTCCTGTCGTCCCACAAGCTGCTGTCAAGGCTGAAAAATCATTCGTCCAAGTCACTGTAACCCCTCGATCTTGGACTATCGCGCCCCCATGATTTGCTAACCATGCTTGCAATGCAGCCTTATTCCCCGTCCCATCACAGGATACGGTTGTATCCGAAGCAGGGCGAACCACTAACGGCGGCGTTATATCTCTAAATCCTGCGTCAATGCTATCGTTTGAAACACCACTCCATATCGTAATCGAATCCGTTTTGCCTGTATTATCCACATCACTATCAATAGCGCGGTTGTTGCCTGCATTTTTAGCAGCAAAAACTAAATTCGCAATCCCAGTTGGCATGCCAAATCGAAGGACGTAGCGTCCAGGAGATACATTGCTGAATTGATATAAACCAGAAGCATTGGTCGTCGTCGTGCGGTGGATTGAATTACCAGAACCATCCACACCTGTTAAAGTAATTGTTACATTTTCTAAACCAGCCTCTCCCCCATCTTGTATGCCATTGTTGTTACAATCCAAAAAGGCTAAATCGCCAAGCGTCGTGGAACGAACCAAGCCTGCATCATACGTCAAATTCGTTTCGCCAGAAGTCAAAGACTCCGTAATTGTTTCACCAGAAGTCTGGTCTGCATCGGAATCTTTGCCATCATCACTGCCTCTGTCTTTCGACGTAAACTCAAAACCAGTCGGTCGAACAAAAGTTATCGTATAATCTCCTGGGATAAGGCTTTCAAATAAGTATTTTCCTGTTGCATCCGTCGTTGTGGTTAGGGTCACAGCCGTACCATTGCCCGTTTTACCCGTCAATTTTACGGTGACAGTTGGAATCCCAGGCTCATTTGCATCTTGAATGCCGTTACCATTCAAATCCTCCCAAACATAATCTCCTATTTTCGTATTGGCTAAGTCAATTACCCCAGCATCTATTGTCCAATTAGGTTGCCCACTCACCAATGTAATGGCTGTCGTTACACCTGTCGTTCTATCCGCATCGGAATCTTTCGTATCGTCACTGCCTTGGTCTTTGTAGGTAAACCCAAAACCAGTTGGTAATTCAAATTTGACGGTATATGTTCCCGGAAATAAGTTTTCAAACAAGTATTTTCCATTCGCATCCGTCGTCGTTGTCAATGTAATCGATGTTCCATTGCCAGTTGTGCCTGTTAAAGTAACGCGAACCCCTTCTTTCCCGCTTTCATTGGCATCTTGAATACCGTTCCCATTCAAATCAACCCACACATAATCTCCAATTTTGGTATTGGCGGCGTTAATTAAACCTGCATCAATCGTGCGATTGTTTTCGCCAGAACCTAAAATCACGGTTACAGTTCCAGTAGTTCTGTCCGCGTCCGAATCTTTTGCATCATCGTTCCCTTGATTCGCATACGTGAAAACATATCCTGTTGGGCTGACAAATTTAACCGTATAAGTGCCTGGTAATAAATTCGTTATCTCATAACTACCATCTGTATTCGTGGTAACGGTTCGCGTGACAGCATTGCCATTTGCATCCGTACCTGTTAATTCAATCCGCACGCCTCCAATACCAGGTTCACCCGCATCTTGAATCCCATTTCCGTTCAAATCTTCCCAGACAAAATCGCCAATTGAACCGCCACAAAGTTGCACTCGCGCCTCTGCACCTGTATTAGAAACGATAATACATTTCCCATTTGCTAACGCATTCAAATCCGTAATGCGCGTGATACCAATTTTGATTAGATTGATATTAAAATAGTTCGCGTCCGTAGGATTATTGTTCGTAATGCATCCTAAGATTTTATATAAACCAGCCGTCGTTACTGTAAAAGATGGGGTAGTTGCAATTTGTACAATCAAACCAGTGCTATCGGTCAATAAATAATGGATAACATATCCATTTGGTAAAGTCGGATTGGTGATTTGCGTTGCTGAAATCGTTCCGTTAGGCAAACAAACGGTGCCATTCACAATCGCTAAGATGCCCGCATCCGCAGGACTCGTGTTAACTGTGATGATTTGTGTTTTAATATCCTTATTCCCACACGTATCCGTCGCCGTCCAAGTCCGATAAACATGGTAAACACAACCAGAATCGCTGGTTTGTGTAAACGTCACACGCGGATTGGGGTCACAATTGTCCGTTGCTTGCACCACAGGAATCGTAGGTAAGGTACCCGTTACAGTAATATCCGCAGGAATCCCTGTTAAAACAGGACGTGTCGTGTCTTTTACAGTAATCGTTTGTGTCCGACTTACCGTATTACCACACTTGTCCGCAATCGACCAGGTTCTGAAAATTTGATAATCGGCACAAGAAGCAGGCGTTGGATTGGTTGTACAACATTTTCGAGCAAGCACATTATCCAATGCAATCCCTGCATTTGGATTCTGTGTCATATTATTATCTGCTGTAATGTAAAATTTATATGTACCCGCACTCGGTGCTTTCCAACTGTAACAGACTTTTTGCCAATTCAAATCCGTAAAGGATTTACTCGTGGGCAACCATTGGGAATAGATCGTCGCAAGGTAAACCCCATTTCGCTCGACTTCGATGGAAACAAAAGCAGGCGTTTGTGCAAGCGGCGTTGGGCTGTTTACGCTTGTCGTCCATGCCGCCGCATCAAAACAAATTTCAAGGCACTCATTTCTACCCAAACTTAAAGCCGTTTTGCTCACTGTACAATAACCGCCCAAGGTACCGCCAAGCCATATAAATCTATCTCCTTCTGGATTATTAATCGTGTTATTATTGTCATAAACCCACATGCCCGCACCACAATTGTTGTTCGGACAAGTATAACCCATGCCCCAACCCGGAATCGTCGTAGAATTGTTTTGCAATGCTCTCGCAGGATAACCTTCAAATGTAACACCGAAGGTTTGACCATTGGTTTGTTCAAATCCTCCATTGGGTTGCAAATTTGTAGTATTATCGCAAGTGGAATACCGTTGTGAAAAACGGGCTACTGCGGATACACCACAATTATCCGTAAAAGTCGGTGTACCAACCGTCGGAATCGCATCACAAGTCACGGTTATATCCGCAGGGATATTCAAAATGGGGTCAATCGTATCTAAAACCGTTATCGTTTGAATTTTGGTGGTTGTTAAACCACAAACATCTGTGGCAACCCATTGGCGGGTTATCGTGTAATTCTGGTCGTAACAAGAATTATTATTCGTTTTTGTGGAAGTTTGCGTGTAAACAATGTTTGGGTTAGAGCCACAATCCGTTGCAACCAACGTAGGCGCAACTGGAACGCTGTCGCAACGAACCGTTACATTCGCAGGCACGTCCAAAATGACAGGCGGCACTGTATCCAATACCGTTAAAATTTGAATTCCCGTCGTTACGCGATTATTGCGGTCTGTCGCAACCCATTGGCGCGTCAGGGTGTAACGATTGGAACAAACCCCATTTGTCCGCGTTTGGGTGTAAACCAAACTGACATTGTTATCGCAGACCGAAGTAGCCCGCACTGCCGCAGGCGCAGGCACAGCATCACATTTCACAGACGCATCCAATGGCAAATTCACCAACGTCGGCGCAGGACAAGTCGTGAAACCAATGTCATAATTATGCTGCATCGTTCCAGGGCCCCCTGTTGTGACCGCAATAAACGGTTTACCACCGAAACAATTCGGACCACCTGTTATCGCACCGTCGGAATCAATTTCATCTGCATTCGCCCCAGTTGCCGCATTTGCACTCGTCACACTAAGGCTGTCAAACAAATAACCATTTTTAAATTGGTTACTTGTCCCAAAAACAATATAATAATTCGTATTGGGCAACAAATACGAACCATTCAAAACCGTGTTATTGAAATAATATTGACCATTCGCATCGGTTGTCACGGTTGCCAAGGAATCACAAGTCGCATTGTACAACGTAACTTTAATGCCCGCTAACCCTTTTTCATTCGGGTCTTGAACGCCATTGCCATTCTCATCTTTCCAAACATAATTCCCAATTTCATTCGGCGCGTCCGCACAACCCACTTCTAAATCCCCAAAACCATTCGCTTTCCCAAATTGACCCGAAGCCGTCGTGTTTGGAATTAAATTATAATTTTCAACCCTTGCCCCTGTATTATTGTCCAAAGCAAAAACCCCTTGTGAATAAATCGACAAAAAGTCATAGCCCGGTGTATAAATACGGTCTTTGCTCGGCAACACTGCCAAGGTACCAAAACTGGCATTCGGTGTAATATTCGTCCGATTCCCATAATAATATTGTCCTGCCGTTTCATTTGAGGGCAAACCATAACCACTATTCGCTCCTGCGGTCGTCACGCCCCCACTGGTGCCATTGACTTCCATGAGATACGTCCCCGTATTTGGATTAAACGCAGCTCTATAAATATCGCCTTGAGATTCGTAACTAATCAACGTTTGGTCGCCTGCAATCGGCTTACCCGCCATGTGTCCAAATTGGTCGCCCGACATGTCGCGCAAACCAATAATCATATCATTCCCATCAAATTCAATGTCCGAAAACAATAAATGCACGTTGTTCACATACGCATACGCACTCTTAACAGGATCCACATACGGTTGCCAAGGAAACCAATAAGCCGAATTAGAACTGCCCCCCCGTTGCATATTTGCCGTCAACACCTGTCTCCAAGTACCCGTATTCGGATTCAACTCAAAAACGTAAATCCGCGCACCCCCACCGCAACCAAAGCAGGTACCTAATTCACAACTCGCCCCCACATATACTTTATCCTTATGATATTTCACCGCGAACGGACGAATGCTATTCGGTATATTCCCTGTGCCATCACTACACGTCGGCGAAACCGAACCCGTCGGAAAATTCCAAATCCGTGAAGTCACTGAACTTGGATTATCCGTCGATAATTCATATAATTTTTTATTATAAGCGTTTAAAACATAGAGTTTTTCGCCATTATCGCTGATGTCAATATCCCCAATACCCACTTTGCCTACCGCATCATATGCGGCAGTGTCGTTGAACCAGCAAGCAAAATTACTTCTACCCGTGCCAGGGTCAGGGCAAGTAACCGTATTCCCAAAAGCGTGTGGATTCGGTCCCGTTGTGTTTGCCCCAAAAAGTGCATTCATATCCGCCCAAATCGTCGGCGGCGCGATACCATTAATATTGACTTTATAAATCGCACCCGTACCGCCTGGTCCTAAACCCGAGTGTCGCTTCACAAAAGCAGAAGCGTAAATATCTCCTGTACTTTTTTTATAAGCCACTCCGAAGGTCGCACCAATTTGGTCATAAGTCGCCAAGTGCCGAACCGAACCACTCAACAAACCATCTGCTCCTGCGGTCGCATTATTATTGATAGGAAAAGAAACCAAAGCATCCGTTTTATTGCCTTCCGCGCTACCAAAACTGTAACACGGCAAAATCAACGAAGGCGCGGCTTCGCAATATTGGCTCAAATCGCCAATCCCTAAATCATTAGAACATTTACCCGTCGTGGTAAACTGAACCAACGTACCCGAATGAATCCCTTTTCCCCCCGGTTTCTTCCCTGTGGGCACCGTGAATTCCAATCGATAGGTTTTGCTGGCAGCCATGCCTGCAAACTGATAATAGCCCCCTGTATTAGTCGTCGTCGTGCCGACCAAAGCAGAACCTGTGGGGATAGATTCATAAATCGCAACAGTCACACCTGCAACCCCTGCCCCACCCTCGTCATCTGCACCGTTGAAATTATTATCCACGAAAACCTTACCGCCAATGATGCCCGTATTCGCAAGGCAGGTATGCGCGGTATCCGTTACGCGAATAAATTGAGTTTTAAATTCGATATTGCCGCAAACGTCGGTGGCTTTCCACACGCGCCGCAGCGTATAATTGTTATCCGTACAACTTCCATTCGTCGTTTTGTCGGATTGTTCTGTAAATTCAATCGTAGGCTGACCACAATTGTCGAAGGCAGACAAAGTCGGCGCAACCAATACAGCCGTACAAAGCACATTTGTATCCGCAGGCACTCCAACAATCGATGGGATTTGAGTATCCGTCGTCGAAAGCGTATCCCTCAAAACAATGGTACAATTTTCCGTCGTTACCGTCAAGCGAATTGGATGTTCGGAACAATCCCCATAAACCACTGAAAACGGTCCTTTACCACTGACGGTTCTCGGCTCTGCCCCCGCACCAAAATCCCAATCATAAGTCAAACCACCCGTTGTCGCAGAAATCGAAAAAGCTAATTCCTTACAAAGAATCGAAGTTGGGCGATTGATGCGCACACTCGCGCCCCCAGAAACCGTAATAACCGCCACATTAGACGGTTGCCATTCAGCATCCGAACAACCGACGCGCCGCGCCAAACGCACATAACTGGTGGTCGTCGTCAAAGTAGGCGGCGTATAATTATCCAACACCCAAGCTGAAATCGCCGTCCATTGTGCTGCATTTGCGGCGGAGTAAGAAGATAAACCCGTTGTGTTCATCATCCACTGATATTCCAAATTCCCCGAACCACCTGATGCAGCCGTGATATTTTGCAAAAGGGCAGGTTGACCATTCGCACAAATGCTTTGATTCCCCGAAATTTGTCCTGCATCCGTTACATTATCGCAAGTGACCAAAGGCGCAAAATAAAAACAAAAAGTAGAACCCTCTATCGGCGTTGCACTGGTAACGCCCGTTCGCCAAGCAATGGATGCCGTATTTGCAAAATTGGCTTGAAACAACAAGGTTCGGTCAGTCGTGTTAATACCGCCCGAATTCCCCAATTGCCCAGTAGCTTTCACCGTTCCCAAAGTAGGATTCGTCACGCCAACCGTTGTTGCAAGTGCCGTAAAATTCCCAAGATGACCAGTCGTTTGCACATATTCCTGCATCGCTGCCCCATCTCCATCCAGCCCCACCGCCGTCGAAGCAACACAATTCACCACAACATCTGTACTCGAATTAAACTGTTTAAACGTAATCTTCCAATCTATGTAACCCCCACTCGTCGCCGCCACCACAGGCTGCCAAGCCGCATCGTACCCTGGTGGATTCGATACATCTGCGCTGACCAACGTTGCATTATTCATCGTGATAATTTCCGCATGAGCGTCCGTACCAGCAGCCACATTGGAGAATTTATACACTGCGCCAACTTGTCCTTCTGTACCAGAAATTAAAGTCGGATTTTCAAATTGATAAAACGTAGAACATTGAGCTGCAACGGTTTGCGCAGTCAACATCCATGCAAAACAAGTAGTCGCAAAAAGACGCATGGGCTTATCAGACGGTTTAATATGAAACAAATTTGGGGCGATAGCAGGATCGCGACGCTTCAAATCATTGGGCAAAAGCCAATGGAGGGGATTCAAATTGAGCATGATTTTACGATGGGTTTGTCGTCGTATAAAGTAAAAAAGAACATTGTCAAGAATTCTATTCATAGCATGAATCGTTTATAAATATGGTTTCAATTGTTTTTGAAAATAAAAGGTTTGCGTTCCCAAACAACAAGTGTTTGAAAATCAATATCTTAGGAATGATGAATGATAAATGATGAATGATGAATGGTAAATAATAAATTGGCAATTTATCATTCATCATTTATCATTCATCATTCGTTGTGTTACTTCCGATGCGTGTGACAATACTCGTGAGTCATTGCGGGGTTGCAAGACGGCAGTTGCTGAGGAGCAATTGCGTTTGGCAACAAATTAAAGGAGCGTGTGTAGTTAGACCGATTATATTTCACCTTCATTCTCATATATAGTTAAAATTTAAAATAAATCATAGGATTTGCGTTTCATTCCGATTCGGGATGAAACACGACACAATCTTAGTTGCGAACGAAAATACTGAGGGGAATCAGATTATAAATTTGTTTTAAATCGGTCGGACATGATCCAACTTTTTGCTTTGATTAAGACACTTATTCGGTGGGAGGAATCGAATAACCGTTTATGGGTACAAAGGTAATTGATATTTTGATACTTGTAAAGAGTTATATTTCTTTAAAATAGTATTTTAAAATATATTTTTTATTGCAATTTCTAATATTTTGTTCTTATCGTGAATACAAAAAACAAAAAAATGTTATATTTACAAAAAACCGTCACATTTTTTTAGCTGAAATCCAAAACAAGGTTTTTAAGAATCGTGACTACCTAAATTATGTTATAATTTACATTCATATAATTCAAAATAAGTGTAATTCTTTTGTTAAACCCTCAAAATGATTTAAAAACGTTTTTTTAATTCAAAAACACCACAAGCATTCCACACGGTATCATCGAAATTGTATCTTTGCGGCGGTTTTAAGAAATGATGAATGGTTAATGATGAATGATAAATGATGAATGATGAATCATTATTTTACAAATCATTAATAATCAATATTTTATAAAAAAATCCATTCATCATTCATCATTCATCATTCATCATTCATCATTCATCATTCACCATTCCCGTTTTATGAAAATCATCGTCAAAACGTTTCAAGGATTAGAGCAAGTCTTAGCGGAAGAAATCGCTCAATTAGGCGGACACCACATTCAAATCATCCGCCGAGCAGTCGAATTTGAAGGCGATAAACGATTATTATATCGTTGTAACCTTGAATTGCGCACTGCGATTCGAGTTTTGACCCCGATTGCCCAATTTCGGGCGCGCCATGAAAGCGCGTTTTATACCAAAATGAAAGAAATTGACTGGTCTCAATATATGACTGTTCGCCAAACGTTATCGGTTGACGCGGTGGTTCACTCGGATTATTTTACGCACTCCCAATACGCAGCCTTGAAGACAAAAGATGCAATTGTGGATCAATTTAGGGAAAAATTTTACAAACGACCGAATGTCAATACCATTAATCCCGATTTGGCGGTCAGCATTCACATTTTAGAAGACCAAGTAACGGTTTTGTTAGATTCGAGTGGGGAATCCTTGCACAAACGCGGTTATCGGGTGGACGTATTGGAAGCTCCTGTCAATGAAGTGTTAGCCGCAGGCATTTTGACGCTTGCGAAATGGCAAAAAGATTGTGATTTAATGGATGCGATGTGTGGTTCGGGTACTTTTTTGACGGAAGCGGCTTTGATGGCGTATAATATGCCGCCTCAATTGGGTCGAGATTATTTTTGTTTTAAAAAATGGGCAGATTTTGATGCGGCGTTATGGGAAGATGTCTTGAAAACCGCTAAAAACAAGATACACACGGAATATAATCATCAATTTATTGGTTCGGATATTAACTTTCAAGCAGTTCGGGTCACGGAACGCAATGTCGAAGCAGCGCATTTGACAGGTAAAATCAAGTTGGAACGCAAAGATTTTTTCAAACAAGTGCCCAATGGTACTAAGGGCGTTTTGATTTTAAACCCGCCTTATGATGAACGGTTAAAATTGGAAGATGTCAATCAATTTTATAAAGATATGGGCGATGCGTTTAAAAAAAATTGGAAAGGTTGGCAAGTATGGATGCTTTCGGGCAATGCAGAGGCGATAAAACACGTTGGATTGCGCCCGTCTTCTCGAATTCCCTTATGGAACGGACCCATTGAATGCCGATTATTGAAATATGAAATGTATTAAAATCAATTTTTGCCACAAATTACACGAAGTTTCACCAATAATTCGTTCAAATTCGTGTAATTTGTGGCAAAATGGCTCAACTGCTCAATTCAAATAATAATTCAAGTTAATTTTTTTGATTCAATTGGGCTTTCAAAGCCTCAATGACGCGCAATTGTTCATTGAACGCCTCTGTTTGTGCAGCTAATGCTTTTTCTTTTGCTTCTAAAATCTTATTTTTTTCTTCCAAAATCTTATCTTTTTCTTCTAAAATCTTGTCTTTTTCTTCTATAATCTTATCTTTTTCTGCCGCATTCTCCTCTAAATCCGAAATTTCACGCTCTTTCTCTTCCAATTCATCCAAAATATCATCTTCAGCAGTCATCGTCATGCGCACTTTCGTGTCCGCCATCGCCTGTTGCAATTTGCGCAAAATTGCTTTAAACTGTTCGGGCATATTCGATTCATCTATATTTAAAATGTGGACATCATTCGTTAAATAGCTCTGGTCAAAAATCGAAAGCAAATTTTCCAATTCCGTCCGTCGCTTTTTTTTCAACTCAGGCAATTGAATCACGATGCTATCATGGGTTAAACTTTCAATAAAATTATTTTTTTCTGTAATAATTTCACCCGTTGAAATATCTACATATTGTCGTTTCGTGCCGATGATAGGATGTTTTGCTTCCATTTCCAAACGATGTCCTAAAAAATAAATGCTAATAATCGGCAACGCTTTTTTAACAAAGCGATTACTTTTGGTTTTTTTATCATAAATTTTTTGCTTGTAAATATTTTCTTTATTGGCGTATTGTTGCCCCAAGTACCGCCGAAATCGCATAATATCCGTATAAAATTTGGCTTTTTGCAATTCTAACACCACTAATTGTTGTGTCCCATCGGGTAATCGGATTTTGGCAGAGAAATCTAACCGATACACCGTCAAAAAAGGAGAACTTTTTTTGCGCCTTTTCGGAGGCGAGCTATCCTCCAAATCCAAAATATACTCTTGTGGGCGCGGTTCTAATTTTTCAATTTTATGACCAATAATCGTCCCCAGAAACAAACGAGCCAGTTTGTTATCTTCGAGCAAATACTTCATCACCGAATCATAGATTGGATTAGCGATATACATGAGTAATTGAATTTTAGATAATTAAAAAATATTTTAGCTTTCTCCGTAGGTTCTAATACAAATATACGGCAATCCGAAATCTATATTCTGAAATGTATATATGCTACTTTTTTTGATTTAATTGCGCTTTCAAAGCCTCAATCATACGCAACTGCTCATTGAATGCCTCAGCTTGTGCAGTTAATGCTTTTTCTTTTGCTTCTAATTCCTTATCTTTTGCTTCTAAAACCTTTGCATTATCTTCTAAAATTTTGTCTTTTTCTTCTAAAATCTTGTCTTTTTCTTCTAAAATCTTATCTTTTTCTTCTAAAATTTTATCTTTTTCTTCTAAAATCTTATCTTTTTCTTCTAAAATTTTATCTTTTCCTGCCACATCTTCTTCTAAATCCGAAATCTCCCGTTCTTTTTCGCCCAATTCATCCAAAATATCATCTTCAGCAGTCATCGTCATGCGCACTTTCGTGTCCGCCATCGCCTGTTGTAATTTGCGTAGAATGGCTTTAAATTGTTCGGGCATATTGGTTTCATCAATGTTCAAAATATGAACATCATTCGTTTGATAACTCTGGTCAAAAATCGAAAGCAAGTTTTCTAACTCTGTGCGCCGCTTTTTTTTCAACTCGGGCAATTGGATAATAATACTGTCATGGGTTAAACTTTCAATAAAATTATTTTTTTCACTAATAATTTCCCCAGTTGAAAGATCGATATATTGCCGTTTGGTCCCAATGATGGCGTGTTTCGCCTCCATTTCCAAACGATGTCCTAAAAAATAAATGCTAATAATCGGCAACGCTTTTTTAACAAAGCGATTACTTTTGGTTTTTTTATCATAAATTTTTTGCTTGTAAATATTTTCCTTATTAGCGTATTGTTGCCCCAAGTACCGCCGAAATCGCATAATATCCGTATAAAATTTGGCTTTTTGCAATTCTAACACCACTAATTGTTGTGTCCCATCGGGTAATCGAATTTTAGCCGCAAAATCTAAGCGATACACGGTTAAAAAAGGGGAACTTTTTTGACGACGACGCGTTTGCCCTGCTTCCTCTAAATCCAAGATATATTCTTGCGGGCGCGGTTCTAATTTTTCAATTTTATGACCAATAATCGTCCCCAGAAACAAACGAGCCAGTTTGTTATCTTCGAGCAAATATTTCATCACCGAATCATAGATTGGATTAGCGATATACATGAGTAATTGAATTTTAGATAATTAAAAAATATTTTAGCTTCCTCCGTAGGTTCTAACACAAATATACAGCTTGAATAATTGGCAGGCAAGGCTTTGAAAACATTTATTTTTGTAAAATAAATTGTGCTTTTGATATGATTTTGCCAAAAAGTAAAAACAAATTGCTTTATATAGCATTAAGGATTCATTACAAAATTAAAGGTCTTTAAGCATCCAATGTTTGGAATACTTTTTTTTTACCTTACTTTTGTGTGTAAAAAAAGAAATCGTAATATTGTGCTTCAATCCGTAGAAAATATGCTCAATCACAAGCCGATAGAAATTTTAAAATTAGAGAAAATAATCAAAACAGAGCTTGAAGAAATAGCTCTTGGTTTTGATGGAAGTGGAAGTATTCCAATCAATACCTATCAACTTAACGCTGATGGAAAAGTTAGGTTATTGCATATTCACCATTATGATAAAGCAATAAATGATTTATCTTTTTTAAAAGATTTTACAGATTTAGAGTGGCTTAGATATGGTATTAACCGCCTAAAATCTATTGAACATTTAGCTACACTCAGTAAATTGAAAATTTTATGTTTGATAGAAAATGATTTTGAAGACATTAGCGTATTGAGTACATTGACAGATTTAGAGTGCGTTTTTTTGAATTATTGCAAAATAAAAGATATATCAAGTTTGTCTAAATTATCGAAATTAAAACAATTAAAACTAGAAAATAATGCCATTGAAGATATAACTCCCATTCAAAATCTTAAAAATCTCGAAATTCTAAATTTAGGGTGTAATCGTATAACAGATATATCAAACCTTGAGGCTTTTCCTAAATTAGTAGATGTTTGTTTGTTTCAGAATGATATAAGCAATTTTTCGGTATTAAACCATAATAACTTTCCATTATTGACCCATTTAGAGATAGGTGCTAACCCTACCGAGAATTATTCTTTTTTGAAAAATTTATCTGGTCTTAAAAGTTTAGCTCTTAGTGAAGCAAAAATTACAGATTTTTCGGTATTCGAGAACCTAACAAAACTAACAAGTTTAGGATTAGATAGAAATAATATACAAGACATCTCTTTTTTAGCAAATTTGAGAAACTTGGTTTGGTTATCATTGTGTGAAAATCGAATTACGAACATTGACGTTTTGCAAAATTTGATTCATCTGAAATGCATAGAATTGCAAAACAATGAGATTCAAAAGCTTCCCAAATGGTTATTGAACTTCAATGTAGAAATCTTGCTGAAAAAACATAATATCACTCTATCAAACGAAGGTTTACTACGTTATCATGGAATTTTTCTTTATCAAAACCCATTATCCAATATTCCTAAGGAGTTGCTTAAACTAGATAAAAACGTATATGAGGAATTAGATAGTTATTTTAAAGGTTTAGAAAAAGGAAAACCTCTAAAAAATAATGAGGTGAAAATTATATTTATTGGTAATGGAAGTGTAGGCAAAACACAAATCGTAAAACGGTTGGCAGAGAAAAAAAAGTTTGTTTTTGATGAAAACCATAAATCAACTTTCGCTATTCAACTTTTGCAAACACATATAGATAGCGAAATATTAGAAGAGGGCTTAATACTCAATTGTTGGGACTTTGCAGGTCAAGATTTATATCATGCTACTCACAGAGTTTTTATGGAAACAAGAGCTGTTTTTGTAATCGTTTGGGATTGGGAAAATGAAAATAATGATTTTCACGAATGGAATGGGCAAAAATATGAAAATCAGAACTTACGATATTGGCTTGAGTATGCAACACATTTCGGTAAAAAAAGCCCCATTATTATTGTTCAAAATAAAGTTGACTTAGAGGGCAGTCGCAGACTTCCTGAACCCGAAAAAAAGAAACTTAAAGCAGAATTTTTAAATATAGTCGATTTTTTGGAAGTCAGTGCCAAAGCAAATATTGGTTTTAGTATATTTGAAAATATCATTTCTAAGGCTTTTTCAAGTAATGAAATCATCAAAAGAGAAATTTTATTAGAGTTGCCAAACGACTGGGTGCGATTGAGAGAGAGAATTAGAGCAGGTCAAAGAAATACCTCTACAAAAAAGCAGCATTTAACTAAGCAACAATTCACTAAATGGTGTGAAAAAGAAACTATACGTGAAAAAGATGTAGATGTAGTTCTAACATTTTTACATGATACAGGCGTTTTATTCCATAACACACATAGTTTAGAATATGAGATTATTTTAGATCAAGCTTGGGCAATTAAGGCTATATTTCAAATTGTGAATCAAGAAACTGCTCATTACGAAGTGTTAAAGCATAATAGAGGTGAATTAAAATATAGCGACTTGTGTAAAGTTTGGAAAAATTATAGTGATACTGAAAAAACTATTTTTATAAGTATGATGAAAAAAGCTGAACTTTGCTTTGAAAAAACAGATGAAGAACAAGATTTGAAAAACAGCGTTTTTATTGTTCCTCATTTCTTTCAAGATAAAAAGCCTTGGTATATTGATAATTATATCGACGACTACAAAATGGTTAATAAGGAAGAAATTATATTTTCTTTTTTACCCCAATCATTGATACATCGTTTTATTGTTCGTTACAATCAACAAGCCGAATTAGAAGATATGTGGCAATCGGGCATTTATTTAAAAAACGACGACAATCACATTATTGTAGAGGCGATAATTAAAGAAAAAACAATAATAATACATCACAATTGTGGGCTTGAAAATGAGTTTCTTAAAAGAGTAAAGAATGAACTTTATCGCATAAACGATAATTTACCTATTAAGGCAAAACAAGGAGATAAAGATTTTTTAGATAAGCAAAAAATATACAAATACGATATAAACAACATGAATAAAATGAGCAACAAGCCAAGCGTCTTATTCGCTTTTGCCTCTAATGACCTTATAGGCGTTCATTCAGAAGCAGCAAAGATTTGGAATACTGTTTCCCAAAATAACTTAGTCCATGCTATTAAAATAGAAAACACTGATGTGAATGCCTTAGGTGATGCTATTGATGATTGTAAAGATTTATTGATGTTTCATTTTGGCGGTCATGCTAATCAAAGAAATATTGTTTTAGATGATTTTAGAAATTTGGATAGGATACGGCTATCAAGAATTTTGGGTTTAGATGAAGAACAACACAAGCTGCAATTCATTTTTTTGAATGGTTGTTTATCGTATGGACACATAGGCATATTAACCGCAAAAGGGGTAAAAGCAATCATAGCTACCAACGTAGCTATAAATGATGATGAAGCCGTTAGATTGGCAGCAGCTTTTTACAAACATTTCTTTGAAAAAGGAAAGACTTTGAAACAAGCTTTTGAAAAGGCTGAGGCAAGAGTAGAAGGTCGCAATTCTTTTATTACCATTGTGAATCCAGGAGAAATAGACGAAAATCAAAAATTGCGTTCGTCTTGGACATTATTTCTAAACTCCAAGTATCAAGAAGTGATGAATTGGACATTGCAAGATTTTTTGTTGAGCGACAACAAAAGTAATTGCGGAAAATGAGATGTGCAACAACTTTTTTATGGTAAATTTAATGTGTTATAAAATTTTGTTTTGTAAGTAATGAAAGAATTCAATTTTAATAAAAATGCAAAAAAAATTAAATGTGGATTCTTACCCAATAAAAATACAAAAGCCTACAAAAATTGTTTTTCAACAAATTTTTGTAGGCTTTTCTGTTATGATTCAAAATATTTTAATCCTTAGCGTATTTTGCCCTCAAAACTTCTATCACCATCGGCAAAACCGAAATGCCAATAATGCCTAATATCACTAATTCAAAATTGTTTTTAACGATTTCAGTTTGCCCAAACAAATAGCCCATCATCGTCAAACCTGTGACCCACAACAATCCGCCCGCAATGCAAAAACCAATATATTTGGGATATTTCATCGCGCCGATACCCGCTACAAAAGGCGCGAAA
>JBDKKX010000037.1:0-17142 GCA_039795795.1 Bacteroidota bacterium
CGTATTTTAACTATTTATAAAAAAAATAAATATATTTTAAAATGCCTTTTTCTAAATCATATCCCTTCAACTCATTGATTTACAATTATTTATAACCATTTTAACCACGTCAATTTAAAAGCATATCCATTTGTCAAATTGATAGCATAAGATTCATTGAACATGGGTAAAGTATTGGTCGGCACATACGTACTTCTCCCAAAACTTAACGTACCCAGACCTCGGATGCCTGTTTTTGCCATCGCCTCCCTGTCGTAATACTTGAAGGTAAGGTCGCGCAACCCTTGACGAGAATTGAAAGTGGTACTGAGTTTGAAGCCATTTTTTCTTTTATCATCATTCCGAAGCCCCAAATCCCCAGACAAGCCCATATCAAGCCCTTGTTGAGAATTGTAGCTTAAGTCCATTGCTAAACTTTTATTCCCGAATTGCACAGCAGGTTTGGCACTCATTTCAATCCCAAAACCCCGATAACTATTTTGAAATACCCCTATTCCTACCCCTAAACTTACTTTACTTTTCTTAGGCGTTTTAAATCCATAGACTTCAATATCGGCTTCGACATCCATCCCTGAGGTAATATCAGGTGCGGTATTGTATTCTTTGGTAATTAAATCGCCTTTGCAATCGTCAGGCAATCCGCGCATATTTCGGGTAATGGTACCAGGGTTCAAAGACCAGCCTAAGCCGACCCAACTGGCTTCGTCATCATTCGACGCGCCCGCTTGATAGCTCAAGTTCAAGGGATAACCGCCCACATCCAATAAGGGAATGTTATATTTAAAATCGCCTGTAAATAAATCCACCATATCTGAAGTACCGACGGGTTCAAAACCATGGACTTCGGGTTGGGAGGGACCACCTGTCAAAGCTAAAGCAGCCGTCGGATAAAAGGCTTGCCAACTGATTGTAATAGCCATCGTTAAGGCTATTTTCTTTAAATAACGGTGTCGGAGTGCATAAGCATACTGACCTTTTGAGCGTTGCATATATTTATGTATATAAATTGGATGAATAAATGGTTCTAAGCAATTCAAGAAAAAATCTTGTAAATGAATGACTTATGAATAATTTGTTTTATAAATATGAAATCAATGGGTTGCATTTAAGGCATCTCTTGAAAAGGGAAAAGCCAAAGTTTGCCCTGAGAAAACATGTTCCCGATAAAGGAGTACGAAATCGGTATCGAAAGCGGGTGCATTGCGTTGTCGCGGGTCTGCAAAGCCTAAAAGCAATCGATTGCCATTAAAAGTATTCCCCGTTTGTTCCCAGTGGTGCATCACGCAAAGCAAGGTATCCTGTCCTGCCACCAATTTTAAGTCGGGTGCCATCTCGAAACGGTAATAATTCATGGCTTTTTCAGCCGTTTGTTCGGGATTGGTCTCGTTGGAAAAGCGGTTTAATAGCTTTTCCCGAAATAAACCTTGTCCTTTGGGCGATATTTCCAATATAAAATGTTGGATAGGCGCGCTACTTTGTCTGATTTGTGCTGCTTCTGCCGAATCTCGGGGTTCGTTTGCTGCGACCACTTGAGACAAAGGGCGGAAACGGGCGGAAAACAAAATGTCATTCTGGACTTGTTCCTGCCGCAAAGGATCTATGGGAAGGCTTGGAACTGGTTTTTTAAAGCCCGCACAAAGCACTACTATCATTACTCCAATCGTGATGCTTGCTGGAATCGTCCAAAGGATATAATTTTGGTTTTTCATACTTTTGATTGAAAAAAATTTTAAATGGTTATGGTTTTATCATTCTCGCAACCTTCTAAAGGGCAATAGGAAACGTTCGCCTTCTTTGCTGATCACTTCCAAACGGTAAGATTGATTGATTGTAATCTCGCCTAATTGATTAAAAGGCAGCGTCAATTGATTCATCCCGGGTTGAAGTTTTACCGTTGGGTAAGCGATTTTTAAAACTTGATTATTCGGGTCGGTAATGCTGTATTGTAAGGTGGCATCGCCTGTATTATTTTGATATACAAATTTTAACGAATCTACGGATTGACAATAAGTCCCATCGTCGGAGGATTTAAGCCAGCAATAACTGGCAGTCTGTTTTTTAAGGGTATCGGGCGCGGGCGTTTTGACCTTGAAAGACCAGATGTCTGTCACGCCTAAATCAAAATTCCCAGACAAGGCGGATACTTGCCATGCGTACGTTTTACCATTTTCCAACGGTTTGCCTATCAACGGGTACGGTAAAAAAGGGTCGCGTTGACGGCTGAGGTTTAAATGCGGGGGGCGGGTGCGCAGGGCTTCCGCAGGATTCATGCCCGCAGGCACTTCCGTTAATCGAATATTGTATTCCAAACCCTCGTTTTGCAACGGAAACGGTGCCCGCCACATTAAAAAAGGTTGAGTCGTTTCGACCAAACTTTGGTCGTTCGGACTCACCAATTCGGGCGGAGAAAGCGGGCGAATCGTCTTTTCCTGACACCAAATCCCCAAATTCAAGCCCGCCGCATCCCGAAACGTGTAACATAAGGTGTATTGACCAAAAGGCAATTTACCCGTCTGCCGCAAACTCGCAGCCGCAGCCGTCGCACCATAATTCAAAGACATCGAAGCCCTTGCCGCCGTAGAAAGCGTGTTAGCACCCACTTTAAGCGGCATCGCCGCTGAAGTAGCCGTCAAAATGCGCGCACTACTATTCCCCTGCTCTATGCGAATTTCGAGATTTCCCGCCACCGCTTTCGTAGCCAATAGCTGCACGTCCCAAAGTTGATCCATGAAAAAATATTCATTCATCCCATTCATGGGCAGTAGCTGCACCGTTTGAGCGATGAGCGCGGGCGCTATTTGCCCTAAAAGGCTTAGTGCAAAGCACAATATTCCCTTTTTAAGTAATCTGCCTTTAAAATTCATTGCTTTTAAGATTTAAGAAAAAAATTTAAAATTGAATATTCCAAAAAGATTGTCCCGAAAACCAGTGTGGCTGTTCCACCGCGCCCAACCGTTGCCGCAACTGGCTTTGAAATCCAAAACTGCCATATCGCCCTTTAAAACTGCCGCCCAAAAGGATACCGCCTTGCACTTCTGCACGCGGCGTGACCCGCGTAAAATATTGGCAGCCCAAAAGCAAACTCATCTTCGAGTGTTGCCAACGCACATCGCCTTGCAAAGTGGCTTCTCGTTGCCGCAAGTCGGGCAATCGCCCCTCCAAACCTAAATTGCCCGTCAGCGAAAACAGCCATTTTTCCGAAGGAAGCCATTGATTTTGCGTGAAAAAATAATTTAAACCCGTAAACCGAACCGTATCTGCCATCGGAACGGTCATATTCATATTCGTCAGATTCACCATCGAAAGCCAACGACTGCCACCCAATTTGCCTTGAAGCGTATTTTGAATGTTATAAACATCGTAGCGCGCAATCGCATTTGGGCTGCCCGAAGCCGCCATCAAATAATAACGCGGCATGATTTGAACCGCCAATCGCTGATTTCGACCATATTTCAAACTACTTTCCACCCGCCAACCCGTTTGGTCTATTGCAGGCGTAAGCGCGGAATTGCCCGCCGCTAATTGTTTATCAAAACCAATTTTAATTTGTAAATTATTATTCAACAATGATTTATGAAGATTTGCCCGAATCAATTGCCGATTATTCATCAAAAAAGGATTGCCTAAACTAATATATTGATTCCCAATATAACTATATCCCAAGGACCATTTCCACTCCGTCGCCAAACGCTCCGAAGCACCCACCTTCATTTGAAAAGCCGCAAATTGAAGGGGAGAAACATCCCGTTGTTGAGTGAAATCCTGTTGAATCCCCCAAGCCTGCACCACATCCGAGCGATAAATCGAATAAGCATATTCGGTACTCAACTCCACCGTTTTAGACAAAGGCTGTTTGCCCGAAATCGAAATCACATCATTGAATTTCGGGCGCGTCGATTGCCCAAACAAGGACGCATCTTTAAAATTATCCATAATCCGAACCAGCGAAACGTGCAAATGCGTCGAATCCAAACCGCCCCAACCACTCCGCAAATACAGCACATACCGATTCAAATCGCCCGCCCCATAAATCGGATTAAAACCCGTCCGATATATCGGCGTAGCCGTACTTTGCTTGCCAAAAGCCACTTCACTATACCGATGCTTCGTTTCAAAAACGACATGCGCCCCATTCATCGTCATATTTCGGAGGGTCAATTCCGAACCCAGCACATCAAAAGTCCCAATATCCAACCCTTTCATCGCAGACAATTGCTGTTGAACCCATTTAGAAGATTGGTTTTTCAAACTTTTATCCGCCGATTTGAAAGTCATCATCGCCTGTTCCGCCTGTTTTTCCGCCGCCCGAACCCGTTCCTTTAAAACATCCACTTGCGCCATCGCATCGTGATGCGTCTCGTAATAATGAATCAATTGTTGAAAAGACGTATCCACCGATTTATACTTTTCATATTCCGCTTTCAACGCATTCAACCGAGTGAGCTGTTCTTGTGTGCCTGTTTTTAAATTCGTTTGCATCCTTTCTAAAGAATCGACCGTTTCCCCCCATTGTTGTTTGGCTTTCGCAAACGCAGGATGCGTCACAAGCGGGTAAAGCGCGTCCCATTTCAATTTATTTTCCCAACACTTTTTTTCCGCCGCCGTCCATTGATTAAAAGTTTCTTGCGTTATTTTTTGCTGAAAAGCCTGTTTTTTTTGTTCTAAAAACCGATAATAATCGAATTGAACCCGAAAAGTCGATAACCGCTTTTCAAATTGCTGCCCTTGAAAAACCAAATTCCCTTGCGTCACAATCGGAATCCCTAAAACCTCCGCTTGAATTTCAGGCGAAACGTAAGTCAACATGGGCATCGTCGCCGCGCCATACAGCAAACTATCCCCCACCGTCCAAAAATTTTCTATACGCAGATTCATTTGCGGCTTTTTAAACCCTTTTTGAATCGCGCCATGCTCCCCACCCAACCCTTTTGTCCATTCCAGCCCTTGATTTTTGGAAAAAAGAAGCTGCCCCTCCTTCCAATTTTTTTGTATAAAAGATTCAAAATCAATAGGTAATGATAACGAATCTTTTTTACTTTGTGTCCAACCCATTGTACCTAAAAGGCTGAACAGTAAAAAAAACAAGGTTTTAAATAATACCGCGTATTTATTAATCATATTATTGATTTTAAAAATTTTAAAGTCAAGGTCGTCGGGGTTTAAACCCCGACGACCTTATAACCCTTATTGCTTCACCACTTTAAGCATTTGTTGATTGACTTTCACGAAATAGATACCCGCGCTCAAATCACTCACATCTATAGTCGTTTGCATTGCCGTCGGTTCGACGGTTTTCAACAAACTACCCGTGATATTAAAGAGTTGAATTTTGGCAGGCAAATTATCATAAGTCACTGTTAACCAATCATTTGTAGGATTTGGGAAAACTTTCACCTCCCTTACAACCGTTTCCGTCGTACCGACATTACAACTTGTATTCAAGTTAGCACCCGTTAACACCCCATTTAAATAAGGTGTTACCTTTCCAAAATAACTGTCATAAGGGCAAGCCGTTTTGACCGTCAAGTAATAAAGCGGCTTATTCGCAGCAATACCACCTGCTTGTGGCGTAAAAGCAGAGATTAAACACTTTTTATTAGCCGTATCAATCTTTGATAGTATCAAAATATCCGCAGAAGCACTGGTGATGCCCACAATTTGCATCATCTTAGAATAGTTTTCAAAACTACAATCCAAGCCCATCATCGCCTCCGTCGCATAAACAGGAATGCGGAACGTATCATGGCTCACCGTCGCTTGTTTGATATCAATGGTTACGCGATTCGACAATTTCCCTTTTTTGTCATCCATAATCAACTCTTTTCCCAAACTACCATCTGCATCCCCCAAGAAAATAGCAACAATTGGCATGGATTGCTCTGTACAAGAGATATCCAAATGGGGGTGAAAAATGGAATCTATTCTTGGAATCCGATGTCTGCTCACCCCAACTAAGTCATCCTCTGGATACGTCGTAGAAAGTTGGAAATTAGGGCGTTCCGTCAAATAAGATTTCGGAAAATGCTTCCAAGCAAGGATATTTTTGGTTAGATTGGCTTGTATAAACCCATTTCCATCATCAATCACCCGCCGTCTAACCAAGGTAAGGTCACCCGAATTAATGATACCATCTCCATTCACATCCATAGACAAAAGCCTTGATACATTTCGTTCTGCACTTGGGTCGTTTGCTATCACTAAATTGATTCTATATACATCAAAACCACCAATGTCAGGGAATCCACTACCAAATGCGGATTTACGGCTAAATTGTACAGAATCATTCTTCCAGTGTGATAAGCTATAACTACCCGTATTACTAACCGCACCTGCTGTTACAAACTTGCCCCGTGTCCCTGTAAGCACACTGGTTGGATTATTGGTCGTACTATTCGTCACTTTTGTCGTCCCTTGATAAAGGAGCGAAAACTGAATAATGCCTTCTGGAACAATTTTAATCGTTGATTTAACAGAATCCACACTTTGTCCACCGATGTTATGTGCTGCCTCCACAACGCCTTTTAATTCAATAGCAGGTTGCTGTGGTGAACCATTGGGCGCAGGTCGCCAAGACAAACAAATCAAAGTCGAATCTTTTTTGCCACTAATATTTTGCACCCCTTCAAGACTAATAATCACGACAAGGGTAGAATCCTTCGTAATTTGTTGATACACCACCGTACCTGCGGGAAGCATGGCACCCAAAGTATGGTTGGCGACTGTATCTGGCTGCACTTTACTTGGGTCAAATTTAATCCGAATGGTATAACCAAGCATGTTGTTAATATTGCGCGCCAATACAACAGGCGTACAACCCGATTTCTCTTGACAACCGATGGAGGTAGAATCCAACCGATAGCTACCGTTTTTGACATCAAACCATTTACCTGTTTTTGCGGTACAACCCAGACTATCTTTAACCGTCACACTATAGTTATCACTTGAAGCAATCGTAATAAAACGAGTCGTATCTTGGTTTGACCACTCATACGCATAAGGAGAAAACCCTTTAGTCACATTTGCGGTCAATTTATCACCCAATTGAGCGATACCCAATGCAACCGTACAAGGCACAACCGTCAAATTTAAAATCCGAATACTATCACAACCCATGTAGTTTCTACCCACTAAGGTCTCTGTATAAACGCCTGATTCCGTGCGATTGACGCTGCCCCAATAGACCCCTGTTCCTTCCCGAATCATTTGAGTAAAGACAGCCGTTTGAGAAAAACAACAATTTTTCAACGCCACGACTGGAATAGAGATGATATCATAATCCAATTGAGCATTCGGCACAGGTGAAACAAAACGAACGGTATAAACCCCTGTGTCCAAATGCTGTAACCCTGAAATGGTCAAACTTGGGCTATGAGTCGTATCAATAAATTGATCATTATGATACCAGTTATAAACAAGGTTGGGCAAATTGGTAACTGGCAACGTTATGGTATAAGAGCTATCCACTCGAACACATAAAGTGGAATCTTGAAAAGTCGGCACATTCAAAGCAGTCACGGTCGTCATACAGCCTTGCCCGTCTATAACGGTTACTGTGTAAATGCCCGCCTGACGCGTCGCGATGTAAGGGGTGGTCTCACCCGTACTCCAACTATATTGAAAATTACCCGCATACTCACTCGTCGCTTGGCAATCCAATTGGTTAACCCCTTGTGCGATAGTTGTGAACTTTTGAAAATAGTGGCAATTAATCGGTGTAACCGTAAGGTTTGTGATAACAACATCATCGCAAACAAGGGGATGCACTATAGTATCATAGTAAATACCCGTAGCAGTATAAGTATGCCCATTCACGGTGAAGCTCTCCCCTTGCAAGATGGCATGGTAGGTCGTTGTCGGCTCTGTATAGCAATTGATCAACGTGTCTTTACTGGTCAAGGTCAACTCAGGCAAACCCGCATGCGTAATGACACAATGATACGTTCCTTTTTCGCTTGGTAGGAAAACATTATCCGCTTCAAGCGTAGCGACCAAGACGTTATCTTTATACCATTTGAAAATTTCTTGTTTAAGGTCACCACCCACATTCACCGAAAGTTGATTGTGGTAATACTCGGTTGGAATGATTGCTTGTGGCGAATAAACCCGCGTATCCAGCGCGTTTTTCAGCCAAGCCTTACCTTCCATATCCCCAAAAGTGAAATTATTTTGTTTTAACCATAAGATTTTTAAATCGGGTAAATCAAAATTAGGAATATCACCGCTTAATTGATTGCCCGAAACCGCCAAATCAATCAAATAAGGACAATCCAGGGGCGGAATACTTCCCGTTAATTTATTGTTAGCTAAAATCAAATAACGCAAATTAGGCAAATTAAAAGTAGGAATCGTTCCTGTCAATTGATTGGCGTAAAAATCAAGATAGGTTAATGCCTGTAAACTAATATTCGGAACGAAGCCCGTAAATAAATTATTACCTAAGGACAAATGTTGCAATTTTGGTGTTCCAGTCTCAAAAAAATTGAGGATGCCGCCTGTTAAACCATTGCTATTCAAGGATAAATTGGTTAAGTTAGGCAAATTTAAGGCTGGAAGCACTCCAGTCAAGTTATTATTGGGCAATTCAATCGCTTGAACATGGCACCCATCGGGTGTCAAAGTAACGCCATACCAAGTCCGCAAATCTGGGTTTGTCAGCCAGTTGGTACTCGTTTTCCAATTAGCCCCACCTGTATTGTTATAAAAATTGGCTAATTGTTCAAAGTCGGCTTTTAGACAAGCGGGCAGCCCTGCTGGTGCTACTTGCCCAAAGCTCCATTGAGGCATTAAGCACCAAAGCACTATCCAACGGAGGCAGTACTTCGTAAAGTTTGTAAAAATCATTTTGTTAATAAGAGTTAAATTAAAAAATCATGTAAAAATTAAAATATTATTTTATTTTATAATAAATGCTTGGACAAATTAAAAGGATACGAACTAAAAGGATTTAAAATATTGATTATCAAGTAGTTATAACTTGACGCAAGTTGCAAACTTGCGTCAAGTTTAGTTTGCATTATTGTTTTATAATTTTAAATATTTTGTCTTTTACTTTGAATAGATAAATCCCTTGTTGCAAATCGCTTAGATCCACCTGCGTTTGTTGCATCGTCGGTTCAATGTTTTTTAACAAGGTACCCATGACATTAAATAGCTGAATTCTGTCGGGTAATTGATTATAAGTAATTGTTAACCAATGGTTTGTAGGATTTGGAAAAACTTGTACAGCTTCCAAATTAATTTCTTGAGTGGGTACACTGCACGTTGTTTGAACGGTAGCATGCGCCAAAACCCCATTTAAATAAGGCGTGACGGTGCCAAAAACAACAGGGTCAATACAAGCCGTTTTAACCGTAATGTAATAAAGCGGTTGATTCGGGGCAATACCATCCGCATCCGCAGAAAAACCCGTTATAAAACATTGTTTCGTCCGTTCATCAATATTCGACATCGCTACGACATTGGGCGAAGCACTCGTGACGGATAGAATTTCCATCTGTTTGGAATAATGGTCGATGATGCAATCGAAACCGTTCATCTGCTCACTCGCATAAATTGGAATGCGAAAAGTGTCTTGGTTGCGCGCACTGTTTTTAGCATCTATCGTGACGGAAGTACTTAATTTCCCTTTGCTATTCGTCCCATTCGTAGCCAGAGAGCCATCCGCATCGCCCAATAAGATAGCCACAATCGGCACATCCGTTGCATTGCAATTGATGTTTAGGTGCGGATGAAAAATAGGCTCTATTTTCGGCACTCGCAGCCTGCTAATACCAACTTGGTCATCCTCTGGATATTTCGTAGAAAGTTTGAACGAAGCGCGTTCCGTCAAATAGGCTTTTGGGAAATGCCTCCATGCAACGGTATCCGCCATAAAATTGGCTTGGACAAACCCCGTCTGATAATGGATAATCCGCCGAAGTACCGCCGTAATATCGCCTGAATTAATCAACCCATCTCCATTTACATCCATTGCCAAAAGCTTGGAAATATTTTTTTCTGCTTTGGAGTGCTTGGCTACGACCAAACTCATCACATAAGCATCATTGCCACTCATTTCAGGAAGCCCAATACTATTTAAAGATTTGCGGCTGAATTGGATGGAATCATTCCGCCAAGGGCTTAATAAAAAACCACCTGTACGATTCACGACTTTCGATTCGGGCTGCATGGCACCTTGCTTACCTGTCCAAACATACGTTGGATTGACATCGGTGCTACTATTCATCGGCGAACTGCCTTGATAAAACAAATTAAACATCAACGCGCCTTCGGGTACAATTTGAACCGTATTATACACAGCACAAACATTTTGCCCGCCAGTTGCCATCGATTCTTCTACGAAACCCGTTACAGGCGCGGTTAATTGATTGGGGTCGATGCTTGCAGCCAATCGCCAAGCGATGCAAATCAACGTGTCTCCACTACCGCCAGATAGATTGTACCCACCTTGAAGCCCTATCGTCAAAACCAACGTATCTCGAATCACTTGTTGATACAACACAGCACTATCGCGGGCTTGAATCAGGCTGCCCCAAGTGTGATTCGATGCAGGTTGAATTTTGGTACTATCAAATTTTAAACGAATGGTGTAACCATTGATATTACTAATATTGCGTGTCAATAGAATGGGCGTACACCCCCCTGCTGACTGACAACCTATCGACGCTCCCAAAAGTCGATAACTGCTATTCGGAAGGGTTATGGTTATCTCTGCCGACACTGTACATCCAAGACTATCCGTAATGGTCACTTGGTAAGTATCACTTCGAGTTACGCTGATGCCAGAAGTGACCGCGCCGGTTGACCACTGATAGGTACAATGCCCGACTGGATTGGCAATCCAAGCATTTAGGCGTGTGCCTACTTGCGAAAAGTTGCGGAAGGTCAGTTGACACGGCACCACCGTCAAATTCAATAAGCGAATACTATCGCATCCTAAATAATTTGCTCCTGCAAGGGTATCTCCGTAAATGCCAGTCGTATTACAATTCACCCCGCCCCAAACCACTTGAGTACCTGCCCGAATCGTTCGGAAAGTAGTTACTGAATTTGAGTTACAACAGACTCTCAAGCGAGTGATAGGAAGCAGGACTCTCGGCAGATTGGGCAACGTAAAAGCAACTTGGTAAAGACCCGTATCTGCATATTGCAATCCGCTTATATTAAAATGGGGAGTCGTCGTAGAATCTAACAATTCTATACCGCGATACCAATAATAAACGACATTTTGTAAACCATTTGTGGGCAAAGTAAGGTTACAGCTATCGCCAAGCCGTACACACAAGACCGAATCCGCCCAATTGGGTACATTTAATACCGTTTGCGTGTTGGCACAACCGATTACATCCTTCGCGGTTACGGTCACCAACTCCACGACCGAACTTTGAATCGTATCACTTGTCTTACAATTATGCCAGATGTAGCGATAAGGAGGGTAATTACTAATGGCTCGACCCGTCAATTGATTCACGCCTTGCTCTACCGCAACCGTTATAGGGCAATTCACCGTAAGATGCGTGATAACAATCGTATCACAATAATAGGGTTCTGTAAAAGTAGGGTCTGTATAATTGTACTTCAAAGTATCTTGATAAATCCCTGTGCTGGCATAAATATGTCCATTGACCGTTACTTGTTGTCCCGCATTGATGATTTGATGCGTCGTTCGCTCTGTATAGCAGCGACCCGCCATGATAGCAGCATCTAAAACCAACCCAGGCACCTCCGAATTCGTTATTTTGCAACTATAGAAGCCGCCAGATTGCGTCGGCGCGAAGGTACTATCGCCAACCACAGTGGCAAGTAAATGATTCCCAAAAGCATCATACCACTTAAAAGTGGTTTTTGCAAGGGTACCGCCCGAAGCTATAGCAAATTTGTTGTTGATATCGCGAATCGTCAAGGGAGCTTGTGGGGTGATGGCACCTTGATACGTTTTCGTTGCCCAAGCATTGCCTTGCATATCCGCAAAAGTAAATTGATTGTCTTTTAACCATAAAATGGCTAAGTTGGGGAAATAAAAATTGGGGATTCGACCACTTAATTGATTCGTGGACAAAGCTAAATCCCTTAAATTAGGACAATAAAAGTTGGGGATACTACCGGACAATTGATTCTTGGCTAAGATCAAATAGTGCAAGTTGGGACAATTAAAATTGGGAATACTGCCAGTGAATTGATTATCATACAAGTCAAAATAAGTCAAATTGGGTAAACTTAGCCGAGGCAAATTTCCAGTGAGGTGATTATAACCTAAATTCAACGTATCTAAATAAGGCAAATTTAGATTCGGTAAGTACCCATTTAGCTGGTTCGATTCCATTTTTAGAGTCGTCACGCCACAAGCAGCGACTTTCACGCCATACCAAGTACTCATATCTGCGGTAAACCAATTGGTATGGTTCGTCCAGTTATCTCCATTGGTGGCATTATAGAATGCTTCTAATTGTCTAAAATCGTTTTCAAGACACGCGGAAAGCCCTGCTGGAAAAGGACGCTGAGGGTTCAATTGGGTAATAACAATACTATCACAAAGCGGCGTTCGGATAAAAGTATCTCTGTAAGTACCCGCAGTGGTATAGGTATGTCCATTGATAAGGTATTGCCCTCCTAAAGCAATATTTACTTGCACAGTGTTGGCGATTGCACAAGTAACGACTGGGATAGGTTGGCTTTCTAAGGTTAAATTTTGGATAGCGGCATGAGTCATTCGACAAGTGTAGGTACCCGTTTGGGTTGGCATATAAGTCGTATCGCCTACGATGGTGGCAACTAACGAACCATTTTGATACCATTGAAAAGTTTGTTTGGAAAGGTCGCCGCTACCCGCAACAAAAAGTTTATTATTTTGATAGCGGATTGGAATTTGTGCTTGTGGTGTGATGGCACCTTGATACGTTTTCGTTGCCCAATCATTGCCTTCCATATCCGCAAAAGTGAATTTATTTTCTTTCAACCATAAAATGGCTAATTTTTGAAAATCAAAATTGGGGATTCTACCACTTAATTGATTCGTGGATAAAGCTAAAGTCATTAAATTAGGACAATTAAAGTTGGGAATGCTGCCCGACAATTGGTTTTTAGCTAAAATCAAACGGCGCAAGTTGGGGCAATTCAAATTGGGAATGCTGCCTGTCAATTGATTGTCATACAAATCCAAATAAGTCAAATTGGGTAAACTCAGCTGAGGCAAACTTCCAGTAAGGTGATTATAACCTAAATTCAAAGTATCTAAAAAAAGCAAGTTCAGATTGGGCAAATGTCCGCTTAGGTTGTTATTTTCCATCTTAATGGAGGTCACCCCCGTACATTTTATGGTTACGCCATACCAAGTACTCATATCTGCGGTAAACCAATTTTCATGATGTACCCAAGCATCTCCATTAGTGGCATCATATAATGCTTCTAATTGTCTAAAATCTTCTTCCAAAAACGGCGGAAGCCCTACTGGAAAAGGGCGCAAAGCAAGGGATTGAGTATTGTTTACGGTTGCTGCGGGTATCGCAGCGGTGGTATCCATAGGCTTCAACAAGTTTTCTGAACCGTCAAAGTCTTGTATGGTTGTTATGGTATAAGGCATTGTCTTAGCCGTTGTATCGACAAGGCTTGCAAAGAGAAGCATCCACAACCAAAATATCCGATGATAGTAACTGTAATTAAAAGCCATTTTATAATTGAGTTCGATTTATAAATATAGGTCTAAACTTTAATTTTATTATTTTTCAATGCTATAAACCAATTGATAATCAATGGGTTATAAAAAGCAAAACCTGAAATACATAGGGGTAGTGGTACAAGGTTTACCTTTGGTAAAGTTGCAATTACTTTGTTCTGTAATTAAAATTTATAAAAATAAATACTGCTCTTTGCGCGCTTTTTCAAGGCGAAAGTTGCAATTACTTTGTTATGTAATTGAATACAAGCACAGTGCAATATTTACCTTGGGTAAAGTTGCAATTACGTTGTTATGTCATCGGAAACCACGAGCGAAGGCGTTAGGGTATGACCAAACCGACGGATTCGTTCATACCGAACCTGCACAATACGAGGTATCGGGCAAAAAATACTTTTATAGGGAATAGGGGGGAATCTTTGTCCGTATTTTGAATACGGAAAATGGGAACGCTCCACAGCGTTCAAAAATAATAATTACTTTAATTTAAATAGGTAAACGACAATCTTAACATGGAATTACAAAAAAATTAAATAATGTGAATTAACGCTGTTTGATTTAGATCGGTTAAAGAATCATTTAAAATAGGTTCAAGTTGCCCTTACAAAAAGATAAATTTTTTAAGTTGAATAATGTACAAGGAACGAACACAAGTTTGATTTAAAATATGTTAAATATGGATGTCAAAAAATAAGTTTGAGTTGAATAACTTTCTATTTAAAACGTGACATTTTAAATACGTCACAAAGTTAATAAGGATTCACGATATTTCATAATTTTTTTGAAAAAAAATTAAAATTATTTTAAAATAATTTCAAACTCTCTTTTAATTTTACGAAACGATATTTCAATCACTATTCATAAGTCGCTAATTTTCAATTTTTTATTTAAAAAAAACATTTATCTATATATAATTAGCGTTTTTTTTACTGAAAACCCAACTTATAATCCTCATAAATGGAATTAAAAAAAATAATAGTATCTCTAATTTGAATTGAAAAAATGAAAATTGATTTATTTTTTATTTTTCATTTTATTTTTATGAAATTATTTTTTTATTATATTTTATTAATAATGGTGCGTTGGAATTAGGATTAAATTGGATTTTTTTGGGATTAAATGGGATTGATTTTTTTTGATTTTTAGGATTGAATCCTTAGTACGGGACAAAAAAAAAAATTACGGTACGAATGGGAACACGGATGACACGGATTTTGCGAATTTACGCGGATTTTTTTGGAATTTATGCTGAATTTTAAGCATAAAATCAAAAAAATCCGCGTAAATTCGTAAAATCTGTGTCATCCGTGTTCCCATTCGCTCTACACTTGTCCCGTACTAAGGATTCAATCCTAAAAATCCCAAAAAAATCAATCCCATTTAATCCCAAAAAAATCCAATTTAATCCTAATTCCAATGTATGTTCATAAAAAAAACCTGCTACAAGTGAAAACTTGTAGCAGGTTTTTTTATCTTTTAATTCCAATTATGCTTTTACCGTCCCTTTCGCTTTATCAATCACCTCTTTGGCAATGCCCGCAGGTGCTGGCGCGTAGTGCGCAAACTCCATCGTGGAAGATGCCCGTCCCGAAGTAATCGTCCGCAATTGCGTTACGTAACCAAACATTTGTGCCAAAGGCACTTCGGCTTGTATCGCAACCGCACCGCCAATCCGTCCTTCTTGACCTTTCGGCATCCCGCGCCGACGGTTTAAGTCGCCTATCACCGTACCAACGTATTCTTCAGGAGTCACCACTTCCAATTTCATAATCGGTTCGAGCAATACAGGAGCCGTTTTCGGTGCGGCAGCGCGGAAACCGTCTTTCGCACAAAGTTCAAACGCAATGGGTTTTGAATCCACCGAGTGCATCGAACCGTCGAAAACACGCACTTTCATCGAATCAATGTTGTAACCCGCCAACACACCATTATTCATCATCGCCGTGAAACCGTCGGTAATCGGCTTGACATAGTTTTTGTCAATCGAACCACCCACGATGCCCCATACAAATTGCAATTTTTTCTTACCCGATTTGAATTCATCCGTTTCCAAGAACGCATCGTCCGCAGGTCCTAATTCAAATTCCATATCTGCAAATAAACCCGAACCACCCGATTGTTTTTTCAATTTTTCACGATGGGTCACAGTTTTCGTCAACGCTTCTTTGTAATTTACTTGTGGCGCACCTTGATTCAATTCTACGCCGAATTCCCGACGCATCCTATCCACAATAATCTCCAAGTGCAACTCACCCATGCCTGAAATCACGGTTTGAGCCGTATCTTCGTTGTAAGTCACGCGGAAAGTCGGGTCTTCTTCGGACAATTTGTTCAAAGCCATCCCCATTTTATCCATATCTTTTTGGGTTTTCGGCTCCACCGCCAAACCAATCACTGGCTCTGGGAAAGACATCGATTCCAAAATAATCGGTTTATCCAACGCGCACAACGTATCGCCCGTGCGAATGTCGGTAATCCCCACAGCCGCACCAATATCGCCCGCTTCCACGAAATCCACCGGATTTTGTTTGTTGGCGTGCATTTGGAATAAGCGCGAAACCCGTTCTTTTTTGCCCGACCGCGTGTTCATCACGTACGAACCCGCTTCCAAACGACCCGAATAGATCCGAATAAAAATTAATCTACCAACAAATTTATCTGTAACAATCTTAAACGCTAAGGCAGAAAACGGCTCTTTCACATCGGGTTGACGCGTAATCGCTTTATCCGTGTTCGGATCCGTTCCTTCAATCGCGTCAATGTCCAACGGAGACGGCAAATACGCACAAACGCCATCCAAACAGGCTTGAACACCCTTGTTTTTGAACGCCGAACCACACATTACAGGAGTCATTTTCATTGCAACCACCGCTTTGCGGATTGCTGCGCGCAATTCATCGGGACTGATAGAATCAGGGTCGTCAAAAAACTTCTCCATCAATTCATCATCAAATTCCGCTGCTGCTTCTACCAATTTTTCGCGATATTCCGCAACTGTCTCCTCCAAATCCGCAGGAATCGGAATTTCTTTATAAGTCATGCCTTGGTCATGCTCGTTCCAAACAATCGCTTGGTTCATTACCAAATCCACCACCCCAATAAATTTCTCTTCATTGCCAATCGGCACTTGCAATGGAATCGCATTCGCCCCCAATTTAGCCTTCATGTCGGCAACAACACTGAAAAAATCTGCACCCGCTCTATCCATCTTGTTGACGAACGCCAAACGCGGTACTTTATAACGGTCCGCTTGTCTCCACACCGTTTCCGATTGCGGTTCCACCCCGTCCACCGCCGAAAACAACGCGACCACTCCATCCAACACGCGCAAAGAACGCTCTACTTCCACCGTAAAGTCAACGTGACCCGGGGTGTCAATAATGTTGATAGGATATTCTTCGCCTTTCCAAAACCATTTGGTTTTAGTCGCCGCCGAAGTAATCGTGATACCGCGCTCCTGCTCCTGTACC
>JBDKKX010000038.1:0-17094 GCA_039795795.1 Bacteroidota bacterium
GCTATCCGTTCAATGGTATTTTGAAAAGTTTCGACAGGCAGCGGCTTCACTTTTTTAGCAGGCACACCCGCATAAATCCATCCACTTTCGAGGTGCATCCGTTCCGTCACGACCGCACCCGCCCCAATCAAAACATTCGCTTCCACCACCGCTTGATCCATGACAATCGCGCCCATGCCGACCAACACATTATCATGAATCGTGCAACCATGCACAATCGCCCGATGTCCCACCGAAACATTGTTGCCGAGCGTCGTCCCGCATTTCAAATAAGTCGCATGCAGCACCGCCCCATCTTGAATATTCACTTTATTGCCCATGCGTATAAAGTTGACATCGCCGCGAATCACGGCTTGAAACCAAATGCTACAATCATTTCCCATGACGACATCGCCAACAAGCGTCGCATTTTCTGCTAAAAAGCAATTATTGCCCCATTTAGGACTGATATTTTTGACTGGAAGGATTAAAGCCATTCTTAAATTTTTATAAATGATGTAAATAAAATTGTGAAAATTGGTGTAATTTGTGGCAAAATTAAAAAAGTATGAATCATTTTATTCAATTTTTGGCAGACAAACACATCCAGTTTGTCTTTGGCATCCTTATTTTTTTTGGTTTGATAGAAGCGATGGCTGGTTTTTTCGCGCATTCCAATCGAACCAAAGGCGATTTACTTGTCGAAATCGTCAATACCTTTTTTTTACTGTTGCTCACCAAGCCGCTTGTCACCTTAGCCGCTATCGGTTTGATGCAATTTTTTATTCCATCTTCCACTAATTTGGTTGCAAATTGGTCATTTGGTTGGCAAATAATCACTTTTTTGCTGATAGATGATTTGTTGCAATACTGGTATCATCGCGCCGCGCATGAATATAAATGGTTGTGGAAATTGCATCGGGCGCATCACGTCGCGGAAGAAATGGGCTTTTTAGTTTCGTATCGACAATCGGTATGGTATTATTTTTTTATGCCTAATATCTGGTGGTTGGGCGTGTTCACCTATATGGGCGGCGGCGTAGGCGTTGCGGTGGGCGTTGTTTTGAAACAAGTTATTATCATTAGTTCGCATAGCTTGGTGACTTGGGACGCTTTTTTTTACAAACGCCCTGCATTAATGCCTTTGATGCGCCTTTTGGAAAGGATTTTCATTACACCTGCGTTTCATCACGGGCATCACGCCAAATCCAAAATAGATACGATTGGTCAGCCGAATGGAAATTATGGAAATATGTTTTCGATTTGGGATCAACTCTTTGGTTCTGCGCATTTTACGCATCGGTTTCCGACGCAATATGGTTTGCAATTTGACCAAAAAGAAAGTTGGGCAGCGCATACTTTTTGGCCCCTCATCACGGAGGATAATCCACAAAGTGAGCTTTCCAAAGATTATGTTTTTGAAAAAACGACGCAATTAGAACCTGCACAATTGGTTTTGAAAGAAGGTGATTATTTGTATTGCGCCTGTGGATTTAGCAAAAATCAACCTTTTTGCGACGGTTCGCATCATGGAACGAAGTTTGAACCTGTGAAATTTACCATTAAAAAAGAGCGCGAATATAAACTTTGTCAATGCAAAGGTTGTGCAAAAGCACCTTTTTGTGATGATTCGCATTTGAAGCTGCGTTGAATTCAGAAGGAAGGATTTTAGTACGTGACAAAAAAAGTATAGAGCGAATTGGAACACAGAGGACGCAGATTGGACAGATTTACACGGATTTTTTTTGAATTTAGGCTGGATTTCAAGCATAAATTCAAAAAAAAATCTGTGTAAATCCGTCCAATCCGCGTCCTCCGTGTTCCCATTCGCTCTACACCTTCTTAATTTTTTGACGTATTTTTTAACCAAACCACCATCGGTTTAACCGCCTCTGCCCATTTACTTTTCGCATAATTCCCCAAAAGAATATCTTTTTTACCATCGCCATCCAAATCGCCCACATCCATTACCAACCATTTACCCAAATGAGCATTTGCAAAAGTAGAAATTTGAAAAATATTATTCCCTTTATTTTCAAAAAACAAAAAACCTTCGTGCGGCACTTGGTTCGCATCTGGAAAAAATGCAATCGTTGCCATATCCAAATCGCCATCGTTGTCAAAATCCGCCGTCATCACCTTCGATGCCCCATACATCGGATAAAAATATTGCTCTTTAAAATGATTTTGCCCCTCATTGAGGAAAATCCGCAATCCATGATACGGTTTTAACACCATTGAAAAATCGGCATTATCGCCATTCGTATAAACAATATCCATCATGCCATCCCCATTCATATCTGCTAATTCCATATAACTCGACCCGTAAACAGGTGGAAATTGCAAAACAATTTCTTCTTTAAAAACACCCTGACCTTGATTGTAAAAAATGGAAATTCCTTCTCGCGCCTGACACATCAACACCACAATATCCGCCAATCCATCGTGATTCATATCTCGAATTATCGTATTTCGAGCTCCCGGAAGCGATTTTAAAACCTTTTCTTGGCGATTTTTGCCATCATAGCAAGCCAATTTTCCTTTCAAATTGCCATAATTACAGATTAAATAATCGTCGATACCATCTTGATTGAGGTCTGCAACGGACAAATGTACAGGGCGTTGCAACGAATCAAGCAACGTTGTTGAAACATTTTGTGCCGAATTTTTAGATAATTTACCTTTACTCGCTTCATTGGGATCCATAATGCCCATTTGCAACAAATATTTTTCCTTATTTTGGATAAAAATATCAGAAACAGGGCTTTCCACCTGCGTAGAATCTATTTTTTTAAAACTCGAATTATAATTTTCAACAAAAAGTTTATTTCGGTGTCCGATATAAAACGAGTGGCTCAAAGTGTCCATTTTCACCATACTAATATAAGAAATATCCGCATTTGAAAGCGTTTTGATTTCAAAAAAAGGCAATTTTAAGCCAACAGAAGCTTTTTTAGATTGTTTTGGCAAAGTATCTGGGGCTTCCGCAACGTAATAATCCACTATTTTTTGCCAATCGGCTTGCGCCAACATCGGTTTAGAAGGATAAACACCCGTTTGAATCATCGGCGTTATATCCTCCAAAGACATATTAAACATTTTATCTTGAATCGGTCGAATGCCCGTGTAAAACGCCATTTCGGGCAAAACGCTTTTTGTCCAAGTGGTTTTATCCAACAAATCAGGCGTTGGTTGAAGATGGCAATTGCCACAATACAACGTCGCTAATGCTTTGCCAGATAGATTAGAAGGTTTCGGTGGCGCGTTTGCATCTGCTTTGTTTTGGAGGTTACAAGTCCATAAAAAAATTGTAATCAATAAAATATATATTACATTTAGCCAATTTTGTATCATAATGAAGTCTTTTTTTGTAAAAATACGCATTTTAAACAGGATGGATTTCTAAAAATAAACGCAAATTTGCATAAAAATTAGTTATGAAAGAAATGATTCACATCATCGGCGCGGGCATCGGCGGACTAACGACTGCTTTGACTTTAAAACAAAAAGGTTATAAAGTGCATTTGTACGAAAGCGCGCCAGCAATTCAACCTGTGGGGGCAGGCATCGTGCTGGCGAGCAATGCCATGCAAGTTTTTCAAAAACTTGGACTGCAAAACGCATTGGAAAACGCGGGGCATAAAATCCATCAAATGTGCCTTACGGATGAGCAAATCAAGCCTTTATCCATAGCAGATTTAACTTATTTTGAACAAAAATATAACGTCACTACCTTAGCGATTCATCGCGGCGATTTACAACGTATTCTTGCAGAAACGATTGGTTTTGAACATATTACGCTTGGAAAACGGCTGGCTACCATTGCTAAAAAAGCAGGAATTTATGATTTAAGTTTTGAGGATGGGACAACCATAGAGGCAAAAATAGTGATTGGTGCGGACGGGATTCATTCCAAAGTTAGAAATCAACTTTTTGGCGAAAGCAGGCTGCGCAATGCCGAACAACCTTGTTGGCGGGGCGTTTGCAATCTGGTTTTGCCCGAAAAATACCAGCATAAAGGGCATGAAGCTTGGGGACGCGGCAAGCGATTTGGTTTTTTTCAAATCAATCCGCAAAAAGTGTATTGGTTTGCCTTGATAAATCAGCCGAAAACGATGCCTACCCAGCTCCATTTATTAGAATTATTTAAAGATTTTCACCCCGATATTTTAAACATTATTTCAAAAACGCTTGATAATCAAATCATTATGAATGACATCATTGATTTGAAACCCATTTATTGTTGGCAACAAGCCAATATTTGTTTGGTTGGAGACGCGGCGCATGCAACCACCCCGAATTTGGGGCAAGGCGCGTGTCAAGCCATTGAAGATGCTTATACATTGGGCAAATGCCTTGAAAATAACGATAATATACAAATTGCTTTTCAACAATATGAAAAAAAACGGATGAAAAAAGCACAAATGGTCGTGAATCTGAGTTGGCAAATGGGCATTTTGGCACATTTAGAAAATCGATTGGGGGTTTGGGTTAGAAACAAAATGTTGCTCTATGCTCCCAAATCCACTAATTTTAAATTGATGGAACAACTTGCGCAATTGGACGAATAACGGCATCAAAAATTTTGGCTCATCCGCGATTTTGGTGGAAACACATAGGAACATAGGACACATAGATTTTTTTTAAAGGATTGATTTTCAATCCTTTAAAAAAATCTATGTGTCCTATGTTCCTATGTGTTTCCAAAATCTATGTGTTTCCACCAAAAGTACGGATGAACCAAAATTTTTAAAATATTTGACAATTTGTAGCAAATATTTTACCTTTGCATTTTAATAACAACTCAAACCATTTCAAAAGGTAGATTGCCTTTTGAAATGGTTTTTTGCGTTTAAAACAATTAAGCGTAAATTTGCAGTTCACCAAATTATAAATTGGAAAAAGAATGGCACTTTTATTCGTTTTAAACGAGTGTAAGCAGCAATTATCTTAAAATTTACAAATTATGTATTTTGAAATATATAATTGATTGAATATGATTGAGAATGGAACAGGGGCAGCTTCAGAGGCGTTGGTTGGCAAAAAAACGAATCGGACAACGACGACTCCAAAAGTAGCTGTGCAACAAAAAGGGTTATCGCCGCCCATGCCTCATTATAAATTGAGTATTGAGGTGGGCAGTACATTTGCGAATCTTGTATTGTTAAATGTCGTAAATGGCGCATTATATTTTGGAAAAACGTTGACGACTTATCCAAATCCGATTGATGGGATTTTGAATGGGACGCAATTTTTGTTAGAGACTTATAAGGTGTCGATAGCGCAGGTGCGCACGATGGTGCATGGTACGATGTGGGTTGCGCCTCCAATGGAGGGGGCGACGATGGATGAAATCCATTTTTTTATGCAACCCATTGTGAATCAATATTTCAATGAGCTTGAAAAAAAGTTAGAAGAGATTGATTTTAAAGGAATTATACAAGTTGTTAATTCGTCAGGTCATATCATCTCGTTGGACGAGGCACGAAAAATGCCGCTGCAATTAGGAATATCGGAGGTTGTAGGCGGGGTTATGCTTAGTGCTTTTATCAGCAGAAAGTTGAAAATGCCGCAATTATGGACGTTGGATATGGGCGGCAGGGCTGTAAATCTGGCTGTGATTCAAAATGGGCAACCCAAAATGACGGATGGTTTGGAGCCTGCTTGTCCAAGGATGGATAGGACAAACTGGGCGGTGGGCGGTCATTCTATGATTCGGACAGATACGGAAAAAGCAGATGTATGGATTTTCGATAAGGCGGATACGCCCGCGTGTTACGGGCATGGTGGCGAAATGCCTACGATAACGGACGCGGATTTAGCACTTGGGTTTTTGAATGAAAATTTTTTTTTAGGTGGTTTTATCGTTTTGCATAAAGCATTGGCAATCAATTTTTTATATGAAAAAATAGCAAAGCCATTCGGCATTTCGGTAGAAGCTGCCGCTTGGAAAATGCAGCAAAGGGTGCATGAAAAAATGGTGCAGATAGCACAGTTGCATCTTTCGGAGCGCGGTTTAGACCCGCGTACGTTGCCGATGATGGCTTATGGAAGCATGGGGACGGTGCATGCTTTTCAAGTTGCGCGCTTGTTGGGCGCGCCGCAATTGATATTTCCTGTGGGGGCGGGCATTGCGTCCGCGTTGGGATTTTTGGTTTCGCCCGAGCGTTTGAAATCCGAAAAAGGACGAGAAATCCGAAGCAGTTCTGTTCCGAATTTGCCTTTGAAACAAATTTCGCATCGGACAAAACATCCATTATATGCTTTGAAAGGGCATCGGTCGGTGTATTTGGAGGGCAATTGGGTCGAATGTCCTGTTTATGATAGGTATGCCTTGCGGGTGGGCGATAAATTGCCGAGTCCTGTGATTGTTGAAGAAGCGGAATCTACGATGGTTATTGGCGCGAATTCGAGCGTTCATTTAGACCGTTTTGAAAATATTATTGTAAATTTGCATTATTAAACGATTTTTTATCAATACTTTTTGTATTAAACAATAGCTTATTTTAAATGGAAAGTAAAAGACAAAAGCAGGTTGCTGAATTGGTGAAAAGGAATTTCAGCCTTGTGTTACAACAGGAAGGGGGGTATTTGTATGGTCATCAAGTGATGGTGACGGTGACGAACGTTCACATGTCGCCCGATTTGGCATTGGCGAAAATTTATCTCAGTGTTTTCAATACCGAAAATAAACAAGAGCCTTTATTGATGTTGGAAACGGAATTGCTGCGTTTGCGCCAATCTTTGGGGCAGCGCATCCGCAAATTGGTGCGGATTATTCCAGAAATTGCGTTGTATTTGGATGACACGATTGATGAAATGTATCGGGTGGATGCGTTGATGAACCGTTTGTACGAGGACGGACAAATGGGTAAGGAATGATGAATGATGAATGATGAATGATGAATTTATAAATTCATCATTCATCATTCATCATTCATCATTCATCATTCATCATTCATCATTCATCATTAAACAAACAAATTGTATTTAAGAATACAGTAAATGGCTCGAAAGCCATCTTTCCAAGATATTTTTTTGCCTTCCTCATACGAACGCCCATAATAAGAAATGCCAACTTCATAAATCCGAATATTCGGAATACGCGCAATTTTGGCAGTGACTTCGGGTTCAAAACCAAATCGATTTTCTTGTAATGAAATGGATTGAATGATATTACGATTGAACAATTTATAACATGTTTCCATATCCGTCAAGTTCAAATTGCTGAACACATTACTCATATTCGTCAACCAACGATTGCCAATGGAGTGCCAAAAAAATAAAATACGATGGGGATTCCCGCCAATAAACCGAGACCCATACACGACATCTGCAAAACCATCTAAAATGGGTTTCAACAAAATGTTGTATTCTTGCGGGTCGTATTCCAAATCGGCATCTTGTATAACGACCCAATCTCCCGTCGCTTCTCGGATGCCCGTGTGCAACGCCGCGCCTTTTCCTTTATTGACCGCATGTTTGCGATATTGAATATCCACATCGGGGCGCGCCGCCATATATTTTAAAATAGCGGCTTCCGTTTCATCGGTGGAGCAATCATTCACCAAAATAATTTCTTTGGTGATGCCGCCGACTAATGCTGCTAAACGGACTTTGTCTAAAATGAGGTGAATCGTTCGCGCTTCATTATACGCGGGAATCACGATAGATAATTTTTTTTCCATTTTATTGACGATTCTGCCGCAAAAGTAAATAAATTTTTCATATCGATTCGTGCGAATTTCTACCCAATGATTTATCAAAATTCGTGTAATTTCGTAGCCGAATCGAAAAGGGGGTTAAAAAATTGGGATAATAATTAAAATTTAAATAAAATAAAATATGTTTAAACTTGATAATCAATATTTTGAACAATTTATCGAACAGGCTTTATGGGAAGATGTTCGTACAGGGGACATTACGGGTCTTGCAACGATTCCGATGGAAAAACGGGATAAAGCCGTTTTGAAAATTAAAGCGGAGGGGGTTTTGGCGGGAGTCGCGGTGGCGGAAATGATTTTTAAGAAAAATGACCCTTCGATTCAAATCCAGTTGTTTAAAAAAGATGGGGATTGGATGCGCTTTGGCGAAATTGCTTTTGAAGTCGAGGGGCAAACGCAGGCGTTATTGCGTTCGGAACGCTTGGTTTTGAATACGATGCAGCGTATGAGTGGGATTGCGACGATGAGTCGGCGGTATGCGGAGGCGGTGAAGGATTTGCCTGTCCAGATTTTGGATACGCGCAAGACGACTCCTTTAATTCGACATTTGGAAAAATGGGCGGTTTCGATTGGGGGTTGTCAGAATTATCGGGCGGGTTTGTATGATTGGTTTATGATAAAAGATAATCATACGGATGCCGCAGGCAGTATTCAAAAAGCCATTGAAAGGGTGGATCTTTATCGAATGACGCATCATCTAAATACGGGTTTGACGGTGGAAGTGCGCAATTTGGAGGAATTGCAACAGGTTTTAGATTGCGGCGCGGGGAAGGTGACGCGGATTATGTTGGATAATTTTACGACGGCGTTGATGAAGAAGGCGGTTAAAAGGGTGGATAAAAAGTTTGAAGTAGAGGCTTCGGGTGGCGTGACTTTAAAAAATTTGCGTCAAATTGCTTTGACGGGAGTGGATTACATTTCATCGGGCGCGTTGACGCATTCGGTGATTAGCTTGGATTTGAGTTTAAAAATTGTCAAATGAAAGGATTTATGTTCAAAAAATGGTTAATACGATGTGTTCTTTTAAGCATTGGCATTTTATTAGCTGCCTTCATTGCGCACCGCGTTATTGCAAAATCTGTTGAAAATCAATTATTTACAGATGTAAATAAGATTCCTTTTTGTAAAACCGCGTTGTTATTGGGTACGAATCCTAAATCTCGGAATGGCAAAATAAATTTGTTTTTTAAGTTTCGGATGGAGGCGATTGCGCAACTTTACAAGGCGGGCAAAATCAAATATATCATTGTGAGTGGCGATAATAGTCGTTCCAAATACAATGAAACGGATGAAATGCGGGCGTATTTAGTGGGTTTGGGGATTCCGGATTCGGTGATTTATGGAGATTTTGCAGGTTTTCGGACGTTGGATTCGGTGGTTCGTTGCAAAGCCATCTTTGGTCAGGATTCGATAATGATTGTGTCTCAACAGTTTCACAATGAACGCGCCGTGTTTTTGGCAAACAAATTTGGGCTTAAAGCGATTGCTTTCAATGCGCAAATGCCTGTGAAACGGTATAGTATTAGGACGGCGGTACGAGAATATTTTGCTCGATTGAAAGTTTTTATAGATTTGTTATTGGATGTGCAGCCTAAATTTTTAGGCGAAAAAATTAAAATAGGTTAAAATTAGGATACACAAATTGCGTCCATTTCCTCAGTACGGGACAAAAGAATTACGATACGAATGGGAACACGGAGGACGCAGATTTTACGAATTTACGCGGATTTTTTTGGAATTTAGGCTTAAAATTCAGCATAAACTCCAAAAAAATCGGGATGTTTCATTCCGTGCGAAAAGTAGGTTACAAATGGGGATACGAACGGATGTACGGATTTCACGGATTTCACCGATGGGTACGGATTTTTTTGGAATTCCTGCTCGAAACCCAAGCAAAAAAACAAAAAAAATCCGTACCAATCGGTGAAATCCGTGTAATCCGTACATCCATTCGTATCCCAATGTATTCCAAAGTGGAACCTAAAAATGAAACATCCCAAAAAATCCGCGTAAATTCGTAAAATCTGCGTCATCCGTGTTCCCATTCGCTCTACACCTTTTTTTTGTCCCGAACTGAGGTCAATTTCCAAATAGACGCAATTTTGCGTAGATGATGGATATTATCAAAAAAAATATTACCTTGTGGCGCAATCTGACAATAAAAAGGTTTCGTATATAGCAAAAAAACAGAATTCATGTTAAATTTAAGTGTTTTATTAGAATCGGGTGCGCGCAAACATCCGAATAAAGCAGCCTACATTTTTGGGGCGACGCGGTACAGTTTTGCCCAAGTCCATGCGGCTGCAAATCAAATTGCGGCAGGGCTTCAAAAATTGGGCATTCAAAAAGGCGATAAAGTAGCCCTTTCTTGTCCGAATTTGCCGTATTTTCCGATGGCATATTTTGGTATTTTGAAAGCGGGGGCGGCAGTTGTGCCTTTGAGTGTTTTGTTGAAGGAGGATGAGGTGACGTATCATTTGCAAAATTCGGATGCGAAAGCCTATCTTTGTTTTGAAGGAACGGCGGATTTGCCGATGGCAAAAGCGGGTTATGCTGGTTTTCAAAAGGCTTCGGAATGTGAACATTTTATCCTTATGATGGGCAATCCTGCGGCGACAAGTCCCATTGCTGGTGTGAAAACATTGGCGCAACTCATGGCAGGTCAACCTGTTAGGTTTGAAACGGTGCATACGAAGGAGACGGATACTGCCGTCATTGTTTACACTTCGGGCACGACGGGCAAACCCAAAGGCGCGGAACTGTCGCATTCTAATTTGTTATTGAATAGCAATATTTCGGTGGGTTTGGCGAGCATGACGGGCGACGACACCTTATTATTAGTGTTGCCGTTGTTTCACATTTTTGGGATGGTGGTTTTGATGAATGCTGGTTTGCGGGCGGGTGCGACGGCGGTTTTAATCCCTCGTTTCGACGCGGAAACGGTCGCAAATGCCATGATTAAGGAGAAAGTAAGCATTTTTGCAGGAGTTCCGACCATGTTTTGGGGACTTTTGCATTATAATAAGGAAGGTTTTAATCCAGAACAAATTAAAGAAAATTTACGGATTTGTTTATCGGGCGGTGCGTCTCTGCCGTTGGAAGTGTTGCGCGGTTTTGAGGCGAAATATGAAGTGCCGATTTTGGAAGGGTATGGCATGTCGGAAGGTTCGCCTGTGGTCACGTTCAATCAAAAAGACGTGGGTTGCAAAGCGGGCAGTATTGGCACACCTGTTTGGGGCGTTGAAGTCAAATTGGTGGATGAAAAGGGGCAAACGGTGGGTGTTGGCGAGAAAGGCGAATTGTTATATCGGGGGCACAACGTGATGAAAGGCTATTACAAAAACCCAAAAGCGACGGCGGAAACCATTCAAAATGGTTGGTTACACTCTGGGGATGTGGCGATTATAGATGAAGATGGTTTTTACTATATTGTGGACAGAACCAAAGATATGATTATTCGAGGTGGGTTCAATGTGTATCCGCGTGAGTTGGAGGAATTGATGATTCAACATCCTGCGGTCTCGTTGGTGGCGGTGATTGGGGTGCCCGATGCGCAATTTGGGGAAGAAATCAAGGCTTGTGTGGTGTTGAAAGCGGGTGCAGCGGTTTCGGAAACAGAATTGATGGCTTGGACGAAAGAACGGATTGCGGCATATAAATATCCGCGTGTCATTCAATTCATGGACGCGCTTCCGATGACGGCGACGGGCAAAATTTTGAAAAAAGAATTGCGTTTGATGAAATAAATGTTTTAATTTATAGATGAATGAATTATTAAAAAAACAAATATAAGGTCGTCGAGGTTTAAACCCTATTCATTACCCACAGAATAAAAATTACGGTTTCTTTTTCAAAAAAGACGGAAAGATTCTTAAAAAGTTCGGGAAAATTTTCAATTTTCCCGAACTTAGGCGGGTTCTTTCCAAAGAATTCTGCCTGTTTTTGAAAAAAAACGAAAAAAACTTTAGAAGGTCTCGCTCCAAGTTCGGGAAAATTGAAAATTTTCCCGAACTTTTTAAAAAGAAACCGTAATTTTATTCTGTGGGTAATGGATAGGGTTTAGACTCTAACGACCTTGCGTTAATATTTAAACAAAAATATGAATCATCATTCAATTAAAATAGAAAAAACGGCACATTACTATACGCATGGGCAAATTACGCCAAAAGTGAAATATTTTTGGATGGTCGCGCATGGCTACGGGCAATTGGCGAGCAGTATCCTGCGTAAATTTGAACATTTAGGCGAGGAACATTTTGTGGTCGCGCCTGAAGGGTTGTCAAATTTTTATTGGGATACTAAAAAAGGAACAGTTGGCGCGTCTTGGTTGACGAAGCACCATCGTTTGGATGAAATAGCAGATTTTTCACGGTATTTGTGGACGATTTACAATCATTTTTTGCCTCAATTGCCTAATAATGTGCAAGTGATGCTTTTTGGATTTTCGCAGGGCGGCACGACGCAAGTGCGTTGGGTTTTGAATAATTATCCTACAATGCCGCGTTTTGACCATTTGATTTTATGGGGTGGCGTGTTGCCGAATGATTTGGATTATGCGCAATATCCTGATTTTAAAAAACAATCTATTTATTTTGTTTGTGGCGATAAGGATGAATTTCTGGATGCAGAAAAGTTGAAAGCGCATCAAGATTTTGCGGAAGCACGCGGTATTGTTTTGAAAAATGTCTCTTTTGAAGGGAGGCATGAAGTGTTAGTACCTGTTTTGAATCGCTTAATGGCTGATTTTTATTAAAAAAAATTCTGGTTCATCCGTACTTTTGGTGGAAATCGAAATCCAACTTGCGTCAAGTTTGAAACTTGACGCAAGTTAAGCGATTTAAGAATATCTAAAAGATTGATTTTCAACCTTTTAACTTGCGGCAAGTTTCAAACTTGCCGCAAGTTGAACTTTTTATTTTAATGAAATTCTTCCCTTCCACCAAAAGTACGGATGAGCCAAAATTCTTTTCCATTTTACAACGACTTCTTTACTTAAACTAACGGGCGTTCGATAGGCAAAATCGTTGCTTCCAATCGAACGCCCGTTAAAATAGGGATGTTTCATTTTGGGGTTACTTTTGGATACATTGTGATACGAATCGATGAACTGTGATAAAAAACAAGAGGAAAAGGAAAAAAGTTGAAAAATAAATTTATATTAAATAAAATAATAATTTATTTTTAGAGACAAAAAGTTCTTTGACAAGACGGAGACGCTTGTAAAGTATAGATTTCGACGAAAAAGGAGCGTTTTAAACGGCGATTTTAAAAGGCACCTCGGAATGAACAATTCCCCAAATCATGCGGACGAGTTTATGCATAACGGCGACTAAAGCCATGATGGCGGTAAGTGATGCGTTAGATGAGGATGATGAAACGGTAATTATTGATATTCAATCGGTTACGAATGGGACGGAATCGGGTACGCAACAAAAAACGATTACGATTACGGATGATGATGCTTCGCCGACGGTGACGTTGAATTCGACGGCGGTGAGCATCGCGGAAGCGGCGGGTTCGACGAGCGTGACGGCGATTTTATCGGCGGTTTCGGGACGGGCGGTGACGGTCACTTTGGCGAAAAGTGGGACAGCGACGGATGTAACGGATTATACGTTGAGCAGTACGACGATTACGATTGCGGCGGGCAGCACGACGGGCAGCGCGACGGTGACGGCTGTAAATGATGCGTTAGACGAGTTAGACGAAACGGTTATCATTGATATTCAATCGGTTACGAATGGGACGGAATCGGGTACGCAACAAAAAACAATTACGATTACGGATGATGATGCAGCTCCAACGGTCACTTTGACGACGGGCGCGACTTCCATTACGGAGGCAACTTATTCTATCTTTGTTACGGCAACGCTTTCAGCCATTTCGGGGCAGGCGGTAACGGTGACTTTGGCAAAAAGCGGAACAGCTACGGATGTAACAGATTATACTTTGAGTAGCACGACGATTACGATTGCAGCAGGCAGTACGACGGGTTCGGCAACGGTTACATCGGTCAGCGACGTGTTGGACGAAAATGATGAAACGGTTATCCTTGATATTCAAACGGTTACGAACGGGACGGAGAATGGTACCCAACAAAAAACAATTACGATTACGGATGATGACGATGCACCCTTGATGACATTGAGTACGCCAACAACAAGTTTTTCAGAAGTAGGCGGAAGTGCGGTCGTGACGACAACGTTGAATGCTATTTCTGGGAAAACGATTACCTTGAATTACACGTTTTCGGGCACGGCGACCCAAGATACGGATTATCAAGTATTGCGACGAGTAGCGGGCAAATTGCAACGATTCGGGTGCTGAATATGGCGGGACAGTGCGTGTATGAAATCGGCAATGGGAATCAGGCGAGTCCTTATCTGTTGAATTTGGAAACGTTAGGCGCGGGCGTGTATCTCGTGCAGGTGCGCAACACGCTCGGCGCGATGCGGATGACCAAAATAGTGAAAGAATAAACAATTGTGATGCGAATGGGAACGCGGAGGACGCGGATTGGACAAATTTACACGGATTTTTTTCAGCAAATGCTTGATTTTAGGCAAAAAATAAAAAAAATCCGTGTAAATCCGTCCAATCCGCGTCCTCCGCGTTCCCATTCGTATCATCATTTTCCAAAGCGAAAGTCAAAGCGTCATTTTTTTCAATTGGGCATAAAACCGCCAACACAATAGCCCCGCCAAAAGCGTCAAACTAACCGTCAAGCCCAGCCAAACCCCACGACTTTCCATCCCAAAACGTTCTGCAAGCACCCAACCCAAAGGCAATCCCACGACCCAATAGGCAATAATACTCAAAATCGTCGAGCGATTGACATCCGCAATCCCGCGCAAAATGCCCATCGAAGTTGCCTGCAAACCGTCCGACAATTGAAAAAAGCTACCAATTACCAATAATTGAACCGCAAAAGGCACTACTTTTGCATCATTCGTGTATAAACCGACCAATTGATGCGGCATCCAAAAAAATAACAACGACGAACAACACATCAAACCGGTCGCTAATATCAAAGCAGTCGTCCCCGCATCGTGCATGGCACTTTTGTCCTTCAATCCCCAAAAATGTCCTACGCGAATGCTGCCTGCTGCCGCAACCCCCGTTATCATCATATAACTCACCGAACACATATTTAAAGCAATTTGATGTGCGGCTTGTTGATATTTGCCATACGCGCCGATGAGCAAAACCGCCGCCCCAAAAACCGCTACTTCAAAAAAACCTTGCAACCCAGAAGGCAATCCTGTGGTTAAAATGCGGGTGATGTAAGGTTTCAAATTCGTTTTGGAACGATTTATAAACGGTTTCAAAACCATTTTTTGTCGAATCAAAAACCATAATGCCAATGCCATATAAATTCGACTTATCAAAGTCGCAATCCCCGCGCCTGTCAATTCTAAATGCGGAATCAGTACCCAATTCAAAAAAATATTTAAACCTAAGGCGGATAAAGTTACAAACATAGCCATCCGCGTATCGCCATACCCGTCAGTCAATTGTCGCATCGCGCAAAACAAGAATAAGGGAATGATTGAAATCGAAATCCACACCGTAAATGGTACTGCTAAGGCGACAACAGTAGCATCTTGCTTCAAAAAGGGGAGGCAAAACGCACATCCGATACAAATGAGTGCGGTTATTGGCGACATGAGCCATGCAACCCGCATCGCCGATTGGTGCAAATACCCGACTTCATCGGGATTTTCTTCGGCGATGGCTTTGGAAATCATGGGCGCGATGGCTCCTAATGCCAAAATCCCGATAATCGCAAAAGTGAAGACGACGACATTCGCAATGCCCGACGCTGCCACAGCATCGGCACTTTTGTTGGGAATCTGTCCGACTTGAATCGTATCCGCAACGCCCATTGCCACCGTCCCCAATTGACTGACGATGATAGGCAAACCTAATTGGAATAATTCGCGGATTTCTTGTTTATATTGAGTTATTTTCATATTCGGGACAAAAAGGATTTTTATCACAGATGGAACAGATTCAACGAGATTTTCACAGATTTTTGTTCTAACATTTGAAAATCAAAAAAAATCTGTGAAAATCCGTGAAATCTGTTCCATCTGTGCTAAGAAATCCGCCACAAGTTAGGCATAATTTTTTTCAAAAGCTGCGTTTAAAGGCGTACCTTTATCGTCTTAAAGACAAATAAAAAAAATCTCGTGTTGCAAACGACTTATTGTCAAAATCACCAATTAACTATGTTTTCAAAAAAAATGTTTAAAAAAATTTTCCAACTATCGCTGTTAGCAGTTAGTATTTTTGGAGGGAGTTGCAAAACGCCTCAAAAAATAGAGCCATTAGCCGCTTTGAAACCGCTCGAAAAGAGCGATGTGGATTCCGTTACACTGGTCAATGCTTTATTATGGGAAATTTCTGGCAATGGTTTGAGTAAAAATTCTTATCTATATGGGACGATTCATCTGATTGCAAAATCGGATTTTTTCATCACGAACCCCACTCGATTGGCATTAGAAGGGAGTGATAGAGTGGTTTTTGAAATCAATTTGCGCAAAATGATGAACCCAATAGCGATGTTTTCTATTTTTTCAAAAGCGATGATGAAAGATGGAAAACGATTGCGCGATTTGCTTTCGCCCGAAGATTACGCGCTGGTCAAACGCAAATTTGAAGGCATTGGGTTGCCTTTGACGATGTTGGAACGGGTGAAACCTTTGTTTTTATCCAGTTTTGCGGAGGGCGACGGGATGCCGAATAAAGAAACTTCGACTTCGTATGAAATGGAATTTTTAAATATCGCGGAAAAAAATAATAAATTATTGGATGGTTTGGAGACGGTGGAATTTCAAATGGGCATTTTTGATAGCATTCCGTATCGTGCACAAGCAGAAATGTTGGTCGCTAATTTAAAATCGGATAAAAAAGAAGACAATGAATTCAAAAAAATGGTAGATTTGTACAAAAGTCAGGATATTGAGGCACTTTGTAAGACGATTCAATCGGATACGACGGGTGGAAAAGAGCGTGAAGGCTTGGGTTCGTATGAAAATATGTTGTTGGTGAACCGAAATCGCAATTGGATTCCGATTATGGGGCGCATGATGCAGGAAAAAAGAACGTTTTTTGCCGTCGGTGCGGGGCATCTGGGCGGGACGAATGGCGTTATTCGATTGTTGCGACGGGCAGGTTATCAAGTGCGGGCGGTGAAATAATCCCGCCAAATTGCGTCAATTTTTTTAAATTGACGTAATTTTTGATAAGTGCTTGGACAAATTAAAATGATATGAACTAAAATAATTTAAAATATTGATTATCAAATAGTTATAACTTGACGCAAGTTTGCAACTTGCGTCAAGTTGTGCACAAGCAGCTGTCTCAAAAGAAAAAATCACAAAATATT
>JBDKKX010000039.1:0-16948 GCA_039795795.1 Bacteroidota bacterium
GGAAAATCAATCCCATTTAATCCCACAAAAATCCTATTTAATCCTAATTCCAACCTTCCCATATTATTTATCTCGGTCCACATCGTAATCTGCCAAAGCGACTTTACCTAAATCGACCGTTGTTTTGATGGTTTGCTTATTATTCTTATTTTTGTTACTAACGACGCGGTCTAAAAACCATTTTTGAGCCGCCGCATCATATTCAAACGTAATATTAAAATTCCATCTTTCTTTCGAGCCTCCAATTTGTTCAATTGTAAATTTGCCATTACTCGCTGTGACCGCATTAAACGGGTCTCCGCCTGTCGCGCCTCCACACTCCGCACATAATCCGACTTTATCGCCGCCGTCCGCTACTCGATATTGGTCACTTTTGGCAATGCCTGTCAAGACATACACACGACGGCACTGGTCGGCGTACGTCAAAGCCTTGTGTTCCAAGACCAAAACGACATCTTCAATGGAATCTCGATTCAAATCCGCTTTTGCAGAAGCTCTAATTTTGTAGGTGGGCGGCACAAATGAAGCAACAGTCACCGTTTCGCCTATCTTTTTGAAAGGCATAACAGGGGCTTTGAACGAAACCGCAGTAGCAGGTTGTTTTTCCGATTTGGATTTTCCCTTACAACACAGAAAGACCGATACTAATGCAAAAAAATAATATTTTGTCATCGTAGGTTTGGGTTTTTAAGTTGTGAAAAATGATTGCATTGCATTAGACGGCGTAAAGCTATTTTAGTAATGATAAATGATGAATGATGAATGATGAATGATGAATGATGAATGATGAATTCAAACAATTCATCATTCATCATTTATCATTCATCATTTATCATTCATCATTCATCATTCATTAACGTTGTTTTTTCAATAAATCGCGGATTTCTGCTAATAATACTTCTTGTGGTGTGGGCGGTGGCGCGACCATTGCAGTATCTTTGCGCATTGCATTGATGGCTTTCACAACCAGAAACATTACAAAAGCGACGATTAAAAAATCAACGCAACTGTTGATAAATTCACCATATTTAATGGCAACTGCTGGGATTTCCTTGCCATCGGCTCCTTTAACGGCATCTTGGATGACGAATTTTAAATCCTTAAAATCAACACCGCCAATTAATTTGCCGACCAGTGGCATAATCATACCATCGGTAAATGCAGTAGCCATTTTGGTAAAGGCTGCACCCATCACAAGACCAATTGCCATGTCTAATAAGTTGCCTTTCATGGCAAACTCTTTAAATTCTTTGAACATAGTCCGAATTCTTTAGTTGGTTAAAAAAAGATTTGCAAGAATTTTTGGTTTTTCACCTTTTGCAGGTTAGACGCAAAAGTAAAAATGTTTTTCTGTTTTTTCTTTTTTTTGTAATGATTATTGTATAAATTTTTGCAACCCTCCTTTTTTTAAAAAAGATGCCAATGATAATTTTGGAATTGCCCACAAAATAAAAATTATAATTTTAAAAGATTGCATCCATGAAATTTTACAAAGATTGATGTAAAAATGTATCTTTTTGACGGACAGGATGCTTATTTTTGAACCTCAATTTTAAACTTAACCATCATTGTAATTATGAAAAAAATCAATTGCTTATTGCTGGGCACTGTAACACTTTTTTTTGCCTGTGTTTCTCCCCAAAATGACCCTAAAAAGGACACAAAAACAGAACAACATCGCCCTAATTATCATTTTACCCCTCAAAAAGGTTGGATGAATGACCCTAATGGGATGGTTTTTTACAAAGGGGAATATCATCTTTTTTATCAATATTATCCAGATAGCACCGTTTGGGGACCGATGCACTGGGGGCATGCGGTCAGCAAGGATTTGGTGCATTGGGAGCATTTGCCGATTGCCTTGGCTCCGGATGAAAAAGGGTATATTTTTTCGGGCAGCGCGGTCGTGGATGAAAATAATACGAGTGGTTTTCAAAAAGGGGATGAAAAACCGTTGGTTGCTATCTTCACGTATCACGACATGGCGGCGGAAAAAGCGGGTAAATTGTTGGAAATGGAGTCGCAAGGCATTGCGTATAGTATAGACAAGGGGCGTACTTGGACGAAATATGCGCAAAATCCAGTTATCAAAAACCCGAAAACGCAGGATTTTAGAGACCCGAATGTAAAATGGTACGCGCCGTCTAAACAATGGAGGATGACTTTGGCGGTGGGCGACCATGTTGAATTTTATGCTTCTAAAAATTTGAAAGATTGGGAAAAAACGGGGGAATTTGGCAAAAAGGAAGGTGGACATGGCGGCGTTTGGGAATGTCCTGATTTATTTCCGTTGCAAGTCGAGGGCACGAATACAGAAAAATGGGTTTTGCTGCAAAATATTGGTCGCGGCGCGGTGGCGGGCGGTTCGGGTACACAATATTTTGTGGGGACTTACGATGGAAAAGTTTTCAAAAACGATAATAAACCAACAGATATTTTGTGGCTCGACTATGGAATGGACAATTATGCGGGCGTTACTTGGAATAACGCGCCTGATAATCGCCGTTTATTTTTAGGTTGGATGAGCGATTGGTTGTATGCGACCAAAGTGCCGACGGGTTCTTGGCGCAGTGCGATGACGTTGCCGCGTGAATTGAGTTTGAAAAACACGGCGCAAGGGATTCGATTGTTTCAAAAACCGGTTAAAGAGCAAACTTTATTGCGCACAGGCGCGCAACAAAATATTGCAACTCAAAGTATTTCAACGACTTATGATTTAAAACCAATTGCAATAACGAATGAATTGTCTTTATCTTTTGATTTGGCGAAAACGACGGCATCTGATTTTGGAGTGGTTTTGTCGAATTCAAAAGGTGAAAAATTATGGGTGGGTTATGAGAAATCAAGCAATCGTTTCTATATCGACCGCACTGAAAGTGGTAAAAAAGATTTTGAAAAAAGTTTTACAGGTCGGCATTATGCACCGCGTACAGCCTCTAATCCATTGTTAACCTTGAATTTATATATAGATGTTGCATCTATTGAATTATTTGCAGATGGTGGCGAAACTGCGATGACGGATATATTTTTTCCCAATGAAGATTTTAATAAAATGGCAATTTTTAGTAAAAATGGGGTTGCTGCATTGACGAAAGGGGAAATGTGGCAATTGAAATAAAAATTTTCGGCACAGATTGAACAGATTCCACGAGATTTTCACAGATTTTTTTGTTTTAATGTTTGAAAAACAAAAAAATCTGTGAAAATCTCGTGGAATCTGTTCAATCTGTGCCGAAAAGTATTTTTGTCACGTATAATTCGAGGCAAAAATTTGCGTTTATGGTAAAATTGCTCAATCCAAAAAAAACAACGCCTTGAAAATCATCCTTTTCTTATTAAGCTGCTTTCCAATATGTCTAAACGGTCAAAATCAACAAAATTTGTTGATTAATCCCAGTTTTGAAGATGAAAACGTTTGTCCAGAATACCATGCGCGGTGCGCGCCCGAAGGTTGGTGGGAAGCCAATTTGAAAGAAAGTGATTATTTTACCCAACAAAAAATTTCAAAAACGGGCAATCGCAGTAATGCATTTACAGTGATGCACTATTTATATGCTCATACAAAGACTTATTTATATACGAGAATCCTTTGTCCGTTGGAAAAAGATAAAACATATCGTTTTGATTTTTGGCTTAAAGCACCCACTTTTGAAATGCGTTCTGTGGGTCTTTTTTTGAGTGAAAAAGATGTTTTAGGCAATTTTAACCGTGATTTCACCCTCAAACCCACCGTTTTGTTCACAAAAACCGACGCTTTAACTAAATTCAAACCCAATGAATGGATTGCCTTTTCAAAAACATTTGTTTCAAAAGGCAATGAAAAATATTTAATCATTGGCAATTTTGAACCCGATGACCCTAAAAAATGGGGTCGTCATTCTACGAAGGTGGACCGATTGTTGTATTATATCGATGATGTATTACTGACTCCTGTGGATACAAATCAAAACTTTTTGTGTGAAACCGCAAAAACATATACAGATAGTTTATATCATTTGGATTTTAGACATATTTTGCCTAAATCGCAAATGCCACCCATTGAACCTACGCCAAAAGTCGTACTGGGCGCGCCTTCCAAAAGTGTTAAAACGAAGATTTTAAAACAAAATATAGATACTTTGGTCATTCCAAACATTGTTTTTGCACACAATAGCGATGTCATTTCAGCCGATTTCATGCATGTTTTAGACAGTTTAATCCAAAAAATTGATTTCCAAAAAGTGCGCAAAATGGAAATTATTGGGCATACAGACAACACAGGCAACGATGCTTACAATGAAAAATTATCCCTCAGGCGCGCTCATTCCATTTCTAACTATTTGATTAACAAACAAATGCGTGCAGAAAAGATAACGTGCATCGGTCGCGGCGCAACGAATCCTGTCGCAGATAACAATACGGAACTCGGAAGACAACTCAATCGGCGTGTCGAAATTATCCTCTTTTTTTAATGAAATTTAATAATAAAAATATATTTATAATTCATATCTTTACTACCAAATTCAAGCTAATAAAGATATGTTTCAGAGAAAAACCATACAAGATTTCGCTTGGGAGGTGTTATTAGAAAAATTAAAACTTCAACGAGGCGCGGAATGTGCTGTCGTACTCGGAGAAGGCGCGTTTTTCACCCCCTCAGGAAAACTATTACAAGCAGAATACCAGCGATTTCTAAAAAAACAATTTGCACACGTCATCCCCGAAGACGGTACAACTGATTTTTTGATCTTACCAACCGACGAAAGAACGACTTTTTGCACTTACTTGCGGCGTTTCTACGCAGGTCAGGCAATCGACCCGATGTTGGAGGAATTGGTTAAAATCCCATTTCCCGTCCTCATCAATGTCACCCCACATTTGCAATTGCAAAAAGCCTTCGGAAAAATTGGCATTGAACCCCGAAATGAGACCTATAATATGTCGGGCAATCTCGCCGAAAAATTGCTGCCGCCCACTGCATCACAACCATTAATATATAATTTATTTGGTTCTATTGAAGATGACAATTCTTTGGTATTGACATTCAATGATTTATTCGCGTATTTTGAATCTTCTGTCGCCGATAAGCTCCCTCATGATTTTTTGGAAATCCTTAGAAATGTAAAATATTTTGTATTCATAGGCGTGCCTTTGGATAAATGGTATTTTCATTTCATATTGCGTATTTTGGGTATTCATAAATATAAATCGGCAAATCGCCATGCGTTAGCCGATGGAATGCCGCAGGAAAGTATTGATTTTTGCAATCAAATGTTTGCCATTAAGTTCGTGGAACAAGGCAAAGATGTGCAATATTTTGTGGAAACGATGTACAATCATTGTGACGCAAATGGCATGTTGCGCCAAAGCGCGAATGCACAACAATCTGTTTTGGATAAAGTGGATGCTTTGATTGAAGCGGATGATTTGGAATCCGTATTTGAATTGTTAGAAACGTTTTTAGAAACGTTGGAAGATGATTCGTATATCAATGATTTTAATATTATTTCGGGTAATTATCGGCGTTTGTTGCGCAAAATCAACAATAAGTTGGTTACAGAGGAGCAAGGCGAAGTCGAACTCAATAAAACCAAACGTGCGTTGAAAGCCTTTGTGAAAGAATGTAAAAATATGAACGCATAGGTTTTGTGCGAGTATTTGTCCTCTTTCCATATTTATTACAAAATAAGTTTATAATGAAAAACCAAGCAAAACGAGTTCGCTATCCTGGTGCGGGACCGTTTGAGACAAGTCAAAAAGATATATTTTTCGGGCGGCAAAATGCCATTGAAGCATTATTGCGCAAAATTAGGCTTGAACCTGTCATTGTTTTGTACGGAAAATCGGGCGATGGCAAGAGTTCGTTGATTAATGCGGGCATCATTCCGCGTATCGCGTTGCCGACGGCGGATGATACGGGTTGGGATGCTATCAAAATTCGATTCGGCGCGCACCGAAAAGAAGCTATGTCTAAATCGCCAGTGGACATCGCCGTAGCACAATTACAACCGCAACAAAATACATTTTTACAGCCGATTTTAACAAAGGATGTTTCTTTGTGGCGTGCGTTGAAAATAAAGCAAATCATTGAAAATCAAGAAGATAAACAAGGTACTTTATTGATTTTTGACCAATTTGAAGAATTATTCACGTACCCTACGGAACAAGTGGATGCGTTTGGAAAACAACTTTCGGAACTATTGCGCGTCCTCATTCCGATTCGATATATTAAAGAAATCGAAAATACTCAATTGCAAGACAAGGACCGCAAAATTTTACATACGCCTTTAAACGTGCGTTGTTTGTTTTCGATTCGGACCGACCGGTTGAGCTTGTTGAATCAATTGCAAAAGCATTTGCCCAATATTCAAAAAATTAATTATGAATTGCCTCCGTTGAGTACTGAAGAAGCGGAAGATGCAATTTTATTTCCTGCGTTGAAAGAGGGTGATTTTGATACAAATCGTTTTGAATATGACGATGCCGCGTTGCAACAATTGATGTATTATTTGACCAAAGGCGGGCAACAAGCAATTGCCTCTTTTCAATTGCAAATTGTTTGTGAAGCGATTGAAAATAAGGTTTTGCAACAAAAATGGACTCATATTAAGGTGGCGGATGTCCCCAATCCAGACCAATTGTATGAAAATTATTACCGAAATCGCATTATGAACTTGCCCGAAGCCGATAGAGCATCGGTACGGCACTTGATTGAGGATGGTTTGATTTACGAGGAAGAGGAACGGCGATTGAGTTTGTATGAAGGTCAAATTAGAAAAGTATATAATATATCAGATAATATGTTGTCGCATTTGGTGAATGAACGTTTGTTGCGTTCGGAGCCGAGTTTGCAAGGCGGCTACACGTATGAGTTAAGTCACGATACGTTGGTTCGTCCTGTTGCCAATTGGAAAACGATTCGTTTGAAGGAAAATTTGCGCAAACAAGAAAAAATTCGGCGATTATGGTTGACTTTTTGGATTAGTGCGGCGGTTATCGGCTTCGTTTTGACCTGTCTTTCAGCGTATTTGTATAGCAAGTTGAAAAAAGAAAAAGAAAAATCGGAAACGGTGGTTCAACATTTGTCGGCAACGTTGACAAAATTGGAGGCTGAAAAAAAAGCGCATAACGAAACACAAGCCAATGAGTTTCTACGAGAAGGACACCTGTTTTATGTGAATAAGATATATCATTTGGCATTGAATCGCTTGGAATCGGCATATCAATTGAATCCTTCGGATACAGGGATTTCAAACAAAATGTTGGAATGCCGTCGTTTGATAGAACAATCTAAAAAGCAATGATACACTGGACAGGTTTTTAAAACCTGTCCAGTGTTGATTATCGTAACCATATTTAATTTTTGATTGAAAGTATGAAAAAATTGTTTTTTTTTTGACCCTTTTGCTGCCGAATCTGTCGGTTGCGCAGCAAGAATGCAGCGATTGCGATTGCATTTTGCGTTATGCGAATGCCGCGTTGAAAGCAAATCGTTTTACGAAAGCGATTGATTTGTTTACGGCGGTTAAAATTTGTGATCATCGGAGGACGGTTGAGATGGATAAAAAAATTCGAGCGGCAACCACTGCTTCCGAAACGATGCGTCAAAAAGCGATTCAAGCCTCTGTTGTGGCTGAAAAACTGAAACAAGATGCCGAAAAAGCCCGTGATGAAGCCGAAATTGCTAAAAAAACAACGGAATCTGCTTTAAAAGAGGCGGAAACTCAAACCGAAATTGCTCGAAAAGCGCGTGATACAGCGCATTGGCAGACTGAATTAGCCCGTCGCGCAACCAAAGAAGCGGAAATTGCGCGGGACGAAGCGGAAAAACAGCGCAAAATTGCGGAAAAACAACGGCGTGCTGCCGAAAATTATGCTCGTTTTTTGTTTTACGAAAAAGATAATCCGACGTTGGCACAAAGTATTGCTTTTTACAATGTGTTGTCGTATCGAAATGATGATTCTTTGCAAGGGGGCGCGTATCGACGCTTGTTGGACGATTCGACAGGGTCGTTTTTTTGCACTTTGTTTGACCACACCTTTTTTTATAGTCGGATTTCGGTGTCGCCCGATGGGAGTACGGTGGTTGCGTCCGACGCGTATGACCTCCAAACTTGGGATTTGGCATCGGGCAAAAAGAAATATAAATTGACGGGAAAATGTCCTATTCAAAGTTTTAAAATCTCTTTTGATAATAAATATGTGTTGATACATTGCCCTGGAACTTTGCAAATCAGGAGTTTATCTAATAAAAAAATTATTGATACGATTGATTGTGGTTTAAACGTGAGTGCTGCGGCTTTTTCGCCTGATGGCAAAAGTTTATTGATTGGTTATCAAGATGGTACGGTCGCCTTGCGGGATTTGGAAAGCAGAAAAGTGACAAAATCGTGGATTTGGCAACGAAATAATATAAAATCTTTGGTTTTTTCACCGAATGGGGCGTATGCAATGACGGGCAGTGATGAACGAACCGCCCTTTGGGATTTGAAAAGTGGGCAATTGTTGCGGACGCGAGTGCATAAAAACACATTATCTTATTTTTATGATTATCCAACGCCTCAATTCTCGCCGCAAGGCAATTTATTAATGACGGTCAGCGAAAATCGAAAGGTTAAAATTGCATCTGTGGTTTCGGGCAAGTCTTTGATGACGATTTCGACCCACCAAAAACCGATTATGGCAGGTGCATTTTCGGCGGATGAAAAATGGTTGCTGACCGCAGATGATGAAACCGTGAAATTGTGGGATTTGGTTCAACAAAAAATTATGTATAGTTTTTCGTTGCCGCCGACGCATCATGTGAAACGAGTTGCCTTCATTCAAAATAAACCGTATTTTTTTTCCAAAAGTACCGCAGGAGAATTGCGGCTTTGGGAAGCCGATGAGAATCAGTCGAATAAAAAACGCAAAAAATGTATATATCAATATAATATGTCGGAATTGAGGGCGGCGGGCGTGTTGCTCGAACCCGAAGATGAGGCGCGGGCGAATCAGGAAGATGCGGAGAAAAAACAAAAAGAATGACGAATTCGTTTTCCAAACGGACTTTTTAAGTCAAAAGCGGTGAACAATTTGTTCACCGCTTGGAATCGATAAATTGGTTTTTGAGATGACCCCGTTCGGCGGAGCAATTCAACTACAAATATAATGCAGTTTTCTTGTTAAAAAAAATTCAGTACGTAACAAAAAAAGGGTAGAGCGAATTGGAACACAGATGAAACGGATTTTACAGATTTACACGGATTTTTTTTTGAATTTATGCTAGATTTTAAGCCTAAGTTCAAAAAAAATCTGTGCAAATCCGTCCAATCCGTTTCATCTGTGTTCCAATTCGCATCGTAATTTTTTTGTCACGGACTGAGGTGCAAAGCACTAAAAAGAAACCAATGAACGTTTTCGGTAACATTCTATCACCTAATCTCTACAAATTCATAAAATGTTATCTCCAAAATATATTTTCATTTTAATTATTTCTATTTGCTTTACAGCAAACCTTTCCGCGCAAACAAGTCTTTCTCCGACGGCTAAAAAATTGAAAAATCAAATCGAAATGATTTTGGCGCACGATTTAAATGCGGATACTTCCAAACGAGCAGGTTTTATCGTCGGCATGATTGATGGCGATTCGACTTGGACTTTTGGCTTCGGGCGCGCCGATAGAACTCAAAATGAACCGCCTAATGCCAAACATATTTTTGCAATGGGCAGCACGAGCCAAATTTTTGTTGCTTCGTTGTATCAAATCGCGGTGGAGAAAGGTTTGTTGATTCCAACAAATCATGTGAATACTTATTTAAATCCAACTCAACAATTTGATGCAGGCAATAAAATGACGATTCAACACTTGGTGCAACATACAAGCGGTTTGCCGAAATTGCCCCCTGCTTTTGGTTTGATTGAAAAAGATGTGGCACAACCTTATTTGGATTATGATTGTGATAAATTTATCAATGACTTGAAATCATTGGATACGAATCATTTACAAATTAATCAATATCGGTATTCTAATTTAAATTATGGATTGCTCGGTTTGATTTTGCGCCAAACGTTTAAAGACACCACTTCAAAAGAAGGGCAACCTTATGCTGATTGGGCAATGATTTTAAAAAATAATTTGTTTGATGTGGCGGAAATGCCGCATGCCAGCGTGTATGTGCGCGAAGAAGATAAAAGTTTGGAAATCGCAGGTTATAATTTGGCGCAAAAAAAAGTAACGCCTGCGGAATGCAATTGTATGACTCCTGCGTTGAAAGCACACGCGGATATGAATGATTTATTGCAATTTTTAAAAATACATATTGGGTTGAAAAATCCTACTTTATCTCATATTTTCGCGCAGATGACGGCTCACAGCGTTCCCACCAAAATCGATAAAAAAGCAAATATGGCAACTGGTTGGCATATAGAACGCGAAAATAAACAAACGGAAATTGTCCTTACCACTGGTTATACGAATGGAAATTCGGTTTTCATGGCTTTTGTCAAAAACACTAAAACGGGCGTTATCGTATTGACCAATTCCAAAACTGGACATCATCAATTGGGATATTTGATTCTGAAAATGATGAATCGGCAATGGAAACGACGGTAAGCCACGAATTACACGAATTTTCACAAATAATTCGTACAAATTCGTGCAAATTCGTGTAATTCGGGACAAAATGAATTTATTATATTAATAAAAATTTATATTATACCCTTTTTGAAGCATCCAACCATTTGTTTTTATTATTCAAACATCCTATATTTGCTTTTCTATTCCAAAAGCCTATAACGATGTTGAACCGATTTATCGGTTACGATTGTCCCGCAGACAGTTGTGAACCCCTATTTTATATAACAAAACAAACTACGTATCACCATGAAAGTAATTCTTTTCATTCTTTGCGGCAGCATCTTGTTAACGAGTTGCCTGCGCAAAGAGGAAATACCAAACCCTATTTTACGTATTAAAATTAAAACAGATGCGGATTTAGAAAGGTTGGATAGTAAAGGACAAATCTCCACTGTCAAAGCAGGGAATGCTGCTCAAACACCGCTTGTTAAAAACCTTAGTCCGGGTTATATTGAATTTTTTCAAGATGCAAAAACGCCTGTGGGTAAAGGGCTTATACTGTATCAAGGAGAACAAACCCGTTTAGGCGGAGAAGACGCTTTTGATTTTTCCAAATGTAAAATTATTAAAGATGGCGACGTTTTTATCGAAATGCCTTTGAAAAAGGTGGCGAAAGGAACGTATCAATGGGTGCGCGCTTCGATGGCGTATCAAAATGCGGATTTGATTTTCAATTTGATGAATGTGCCGAATTTGGGCGATTTGCAGGATGAACGCGGCACGATTGCCACTTTCAATAGTTTCAATACTTTCATTACCAAACATAGAATCCGTGAAAAGGAAGAAACCATTAATGCCAATCGAAAATTTGGTTATTGGGCGTTTGAAACGGCGTTAGATAAGGGCTTTTCACAGCAAAATACGCTTAAAAATGGACAAGCGGTGGGTACTTCGAGCGTGAATCCGAATTTTTTGATTGCGCCTGTGCCGATTAGTTCGGGCATTATGACGGGGGCTTTTACTACGCCGTTTACGGTGACGGGGGCGGAAGTACAGGATATTACGGTCACGTTGTCGCTTTCGACCAATCAATCTTTTGAATGGGTCGATGCCCATAAAAATGGTAAATGGGATATTGATGTGAAAAATTTGATTGCAGAACCTGTTATTGATGCGGGTTTTCGGAATTTGAAAGCGATGGTGACCTTTTGAATTGGGATTAAATGGGATTTTTTTTGGATTAAATGGGATTGATTTTTTTTGGATTTTTTGGATTTTTTTTGAGCGATGTCTCATTTTGGATACATCTATTCGTATCACTTTAAGTTAAAAAATCCAAAAAATCCCAAAAAAATCAATCCCATTTAATCCCCCCAAAATCCCATTTAATCCTAATTCAAAGGGCTACACATTACTTTGATGCCGAATCGATTCATCATGAATCGCTGTAAAAATTTGTTTAATACAATCGGCACTTAAATCCCATTGTTCTCCTTTGACAATCACGGCTTGTAAGAGCTCATTCCAACGCCCTGCCTGTAAAATAGGGATATTATTTTCTTTTTTGTACGTTCCAATCTGTTGCGCAACCTGCATCCGACGGGCTAAAAGTTGCAACAAGGACTGGTCTATTTCATCTAATTGACTGCGCAACTGCGTCATCGGATGAATTTTATTTTGAGTTAAAATGCCAGGAACATTCATCTTGAATTGAATAAATTGTTTTTTAAAAAAAATTTGCACCCCTGAACAGGCGTGCAAATTTAATTCTAATTTAGATTTTTAGAAGGCACATTATAAGCTAAAATGCCTGCAATTAACAATGGTATGGAAAATAGTGTAAATAATGTTGGAATGGTGAACCCTTTTTCGGACAAAATGCCGAAAATCGCAGGTCCTAAAATCGCGCCGCACCGTCCTACACCCATTGCCAAGCCTACGCCCGTACTCCGTATTTCACTCGGATAAACCCGCGCCACAATGGGGTAAAATCCATTAAACCCGCCTTGCACGAAAAAGCCTATCACTAATATCATGATAAAAATGAGTGTGTAATCTAATTTGAAATTGCCATAAACCAACATCGCCCCAAACGCTATCAACATAAAACTTAACAAAGTTTGTCTTAAACCCAATGGTTTTGCAAAAAGCCCAAAACCAACCGTACCTAATGCCGCACCGACGTTCAATGCGATACCGACATAAGCTGCCATCTCTGCACTCATACCCGAACTTTTAGCGATTTTTGGCACCCAACTCATTAAGGTATAAAGGGTCAAAAAGCCAAAAAAGATGGCTGTCCATAAAATGATTGTTGATAATTTGTATTCCGTTGTAAATAAAGCACTTAACGGTACAGAGGCTTCTTTTTCAGGTTTGGGCGGCAAATTATCGATGCCTTCATGCCCCATTTTGGACAATAATTGATTGATTTCGTTATGTGCATTCGGCGGTTGCACCTTGCCCAAAAACGCTAAGGAATTGGGCATAAAGATAATCACGACAAGCAACATGAAGGCTGCTAAAATCCCTGCAACTAAGTAAGGAAATTGCCAACCGTATTGTGGCACTGCCCATTTGACGAAAAAGCCAGTCAAAATCGCTCCGATGGGCCAACCCGCTTGTATCAATCCAACATTGAAATCCCGATTTTTGTTGTTGGAAAACTCGGCGGCTGTACTTGCCATCGTCGGCAAAATCCCGCCGATGCCTAAGCCCGTGATGAAACGACATGCCAACAATTGTACATACGATTGGACGAAATACACGCCTAACATGCCTAAAGAAATTAATACCAAAGAAGCAATAAAGGTATTTCTGCGCCCCATTTTGTCGCCAAGCGGGGCTAAAAAGAAACAACCAAGCGTCATGCCGAGTAATCCCGCGCTCGAAATGTAGCCTAATGCCCCATCATTCAAACTCCATGTTTTGCCAATGTCGCTGAGGGTGAAGGAGACCACTAACACGTCAACGCCATCATTCATATTCAATATGAAACAAATAGCAACTATAATGATTTGATAGACAGACATTTGGCTGTTATCAATCAACTCTTTGAGTTTGTCTTGTAAACTGTCGTAACTTGTTATTTTCATGCTAGAACGATGTTGTCTGAATTCGGATTCCTACGGAATGACAAAAAAAACTTGTCATTCCGTAGGAATCCAAAATCAAATTAGTAATTTAATGCAACGGTATTCACCGATTTATCAATAAAAAGATTATCTTCTTTAAATTTGGCAGGCGAAGTCCCCGCTTGTTTTTTGAAAAAACGACAAAAATAACTCACATCTTTAAATTCTAATTGATGCGCAATTTCAGAAATCGTAAGGTTCGTGTGCGTCAATAAAATCATCGCTTCATTCATCAAGTAGCTGCTAATCACTTGTTTAGTCGATTTGCCGACCGTCGCTTGGCAGATGCGGTTTAAATGCGTCTTGCTGATGCCTAAATCCTTCGTAAATTCATCAATACTTAAATTCGTAGGAATGGCAGTTTTGATTTTTTTTAAAAAAGATTTGTAATATGTAAGTTCCTTATTCGCACTAATGTATGTTTTTTCTCTGCCAATTTTAAGGCTGACTCGGAAAACTTTTATTGCAAAAAGCAAGGTCAAACTTTCTAAACTTAATCGGATTTTATCAGCTTGTTGCAATAATTCTTTGTCCATGCCTTGAATAATAATCGCTAAATCTTTAAAATCTTCGAGGTGATTTTCCAAGGGAATGATGCGCACTTGATTCAATTCATGCGCTAATTGTTTGTCTGATGCCGTAATTTTATCCATCAAATTCGAGCCGACCGTCAACGTGTATCCTAAAATGTCTTCACTAAATTGAAATCCATGCAAATTGTTATCTGGAATCACTATCAATTGTTTGCCCGAAAAAGTTTTTGCTTTTTCGTTGAAAATGAACGTGCCTGAACCTGATGTTATTAAAAAAAATTGATATAATTTGCTATGAAAATGGGGTTTTATAATCCAATTGTGCTTCCGACAACTGGAATCTATCGATACCAAATGGAAAAATTCGGAAGAAACTGTCCAAGGTTCTCGACCGTATAGACCAAAATTTTTAAACTCATTATTCATAATGCCAATTAAGATTTTATTGAAACGGGTTGGAATTTGGATTAAATGGGATTTTTTTGGGATTAAATGGGATTGATTTTTTTGGATTTTTTGGATTTTTAAGGGGATGTTTCCTTTTTTAGGTTATACTTTTGGATACATTGCGATACGAATTGATGTACGGATTTCACGGATTTCACCGATTCGTACGGATTTTTCTTGTCATTCCGTAGGAAACTCAGATTCCTGCGGAATGACAAAAAAAATCCGTACGAATTGGTGAAATCCGTGAAATCCGTACATCTATTCGTATCACAATTTGTAACCTACTTTTCGCGCCCAATGAAACATCCCCTTAAAAATCCAAAAAATCCAAAAAAATCAATCCCATTTAATCCCCCAAAAATCCCATTTAATCTAAATTCAAAAGTGCCTATCTCGCGCCTGTGCCGCCAAACGAACTTGCGCATTCGGCTCGCCATAACGGTCATAACCGCCCACTCGTTGAACGATTTCTATAAACAAACCATTTTGTTCTTTAAAATAAAAATGATAAAATGAACCTTCGCCTTGCACATCATATAAAATATTTAAAGCACGCATCCGTTCAATTTCCTCCAAAGATAAGACAGATTTTGCAATTAAATCATCATAATAATTGTCTGGAATGGTTAAAATCATTTTTTTATTTGGAATTGCTGCCGCCGTTTGGAAAATATCCGTCGTGCTTAACGCAATTTGCTGAATCCCAGAACCGCCCAAAGATTCAATAAAACGGTCGGAGGAAGTGCCCCGACTCCGACTCGTACTTAATGGTATTCTAATACTTTTTGTTTTATTGCGCGCCACTCGGCTAAACATTAAGCCTCGTGGGTCTAACAATTCTAAAGATTCTTCTATCTCCAAACCCAACATCGCTCGATATAATAAAGTATTCGATTGCGTCAATACGTCGCTCAACACATGCCCAATATGGTCAATTTGTTGAATGCCATTCTCCGTTTTAACGGAATGCGTTGAATTAAATTCTAATTCGTAAAAATCGGATTTTAAATCTTTTGCATCCACAAAATAGTATAAAAGATTGCCCAATCCTTTCACCGCAGGCATATTCAACGTTTCGCTATCGCCTTTCCCTTTAATCCATTTGTAATTCAACTGTTTCGCCCAAGCTTCTAAACCTTCTGGATTTTCCGTCACAAAACCCATCGCACAAACGACGTTGCCATGTTTATCGACAAAATCCGTTTCATGTTCATCCAACGCTTTGTTTAAAACAATCGTCACTTCGCCCAATTGATATAAAGTAACATCTTTCGATTTATGCTGATAAGTTTCGACAAAACCTACATTTTCAAGGAGTTCTATCAAATTGCCTTGATTGCATTTATCCGTCGCAATTTCTATAAATTGAATCCCTGTTAAAACAGGTTTAGCCGTATTTTCAATATTTTTTTTGGAAACCGTGTTGGTTAACCAAATTAAAGACCGTTTTCCATCCAATGCCACTGGATAAACCCGCGAAGCCCGAAAATCATCACTGAAAATTTCATGCGAAATATAACCACTATAACCCGTCGCATCCACCGCTTTCATAAACGCTTCCACTGGAAACGAGCCTTGACCGGGAAAACAACGATAATGTCGTCCTAAAATAATATGTGCCACATCCATTTTCAACGCATCCGCCACTTGCACTAAGGTAATCGAATCGCCCGTCAAACGATAAATGTCATCCATCGGCGAATTCATCGCATTGATATGCAAATTATCTAACAAATGTCCTAAATTCGGATGATTCGCCCGTTGCACAATCTCAATCGCTTGACGATAATCATTCACATGACGACCCCAAGATAAGGCTTCATAACCCACTCGAAAACCGCGTAAAGCAGCCCGTTCCGCCAGCGCGTGTAAATCCGCAGCACATTTTTCTGGGTCGTTCAGCGCGAACGGAGCCGTATTACTGCAAACTGAAATCGTTTTTGTTCCAAGCAACTCCATTAAATCCAATTTGCGTTCGGCACGAACCATATTTTTAATATGTTGCGCATCCGACACGCCTTCAAAATCTCTAAGCGGTTGTAATGCAATGATTTCGATGCCCAAATCGGCTGCCATTTGACGCAATGCCGCAGGGCGTATATCAGATACCGTTAAATCGGGTTCAAATAATTCAATGCCATCATAACCCGCTTTGGCAATGGCAATCATTTTTTCACGCAGCGTACCCGATAACGAGACGGAAGCTATGGAATGTTTATAGCGCATAAATCCTTTAAATATTAAGGTCGTCGGGATTTAAACCCCGACGTTAAATATTAAGGTCGTCGGGGTTT
>JBDKKX010000040.1:0-16890 GCA_039795795.1 Bacteroidota bacterium
GGTCTGTGCGCCATTTGCAATACTCGTTGGCTTGCAACCAATTCACCCCAACAACGGGATAATCATCATACGACGGATGCCGAAAATAATTCTCCACATACGGCTCGTTATACGACAACTCGTCGCGCCAGACCAACGTATCGGGCAAGGCTTTTTGCATCACCTCTGGATACGCCGAACCAAAAACACGGTCTAACCAATACAAATATTCCCGATAATCCGTATTAGCGACCTCCGTTTCATCCATGTAGAACGAAGAAACCGTTACACGACGCGGGACGTTGTTCCACTCATACGTTACATCTTGCTCGGTCAAACCCATGTTAAAAGTCCCCCCTTCCACTAAGACCAAATTGGGACCTGTCGCTTGACCTTCATAATTTAATTTTTCATAACCACCCCATTTTTGGTCATTATAGACCCAGTTGGTCGTGGATGAACGCTCTTTCGATTTGCACGAGCCGAACGCCAACGCGCCCAAGACTAATGCCGCGCCAAATTGCAACGGTTTTTTCATTGTTTATCCAAAATAGGTTGTTAAATAGCTTTATTACTGCTGCGCAAGGTCGCAAAAATCAATGTGGTACCGATGTCGAGACGAATTGCGATTCTATTCATTCGCTTTTTAACGTTTGGAAAAGCGGTTTATTTTGTATTAAGATAAAATAACTTGGTCGAATATTGTTACAAATTGCATCCATTTGCAAAATGGACGCAATTTGTTAACGATAGCTTATTTTTACGCCATTACTTACTTTATTCTTTTCCATTCCTTTTATAACTTTGGTTCTGAAAAAAAAATTAATTTTGTCCCATCAATCACCTTTATAAAAAAGTATGATGGCAAAAGTGGTTTACATCGTTTCCACAGCGCGGACTCCGATGGGTAGTTTTGGGGGTAAATTGGCTGATTTTACGGCGAATCAATTAGGCGCAATCGCCCTCAAAGGCGCAATCGACCGAATTCCTAACGCAAATGCTGTGTTAGATGAAGTTTTGATGGGGAATGTATTATCTGCGGGTTTGGGGCAATCGCCTGCGCGACAAGCGATGTTGGGCGCGGGCATTCCGAATTCGGTGGATTGCACGACGATTAATAAAGTCTGTGCTTCGGGTTTGAAGGCGATTACGTTGGCGGCGCAGAGTATTGCGCTTGGGTTGAACGAAGTGGTTGCGGCGGGCGGCATGGAAAGTATGTCGCAAGTGCCTTACTATTTGCCGAAAGCGCGGTTTGGACATCGGTACGGCAATGGCGAGATTTTGGATGGTTTGGTGAAAGATGGTTTGCAGGACGCGTATAATCATACGGCAATGGGCATTTCGGGCGATAAAACGGCTGAAAAATATGGTTTTACTCGCGCTCAACAAGATGCTTACGCCATAGATTCTTACAAAAAAGCGGCAGCAGCGACTCAAAAGGGCGATTTCAAACGGGAAATAGTGTCTGTCGAAATCCCGCAAAAAAAAGGTAGCGCGTTACAAATGGTTGAAGATGAAGAGTTTAAGAATGTATTTTTTGATAAAATACCTACTTTACGTCCTGCGTTTTCCAAAGACGGTACGGTGACGGCGGCTAATGCTTCGACTTTAAACGATGGGGCGGCGGCAGTGATTTTGGCGAGTGAGGCGGCGGTAAAAAAATATGGTTGGACTCCTTTGGCGCGGATTGTTTCCTACGCGGATGCGGCGTGTGAACCGCTTTGGTTTACGACGGCACCGACGTTGGCTGCGCCGAAAGCCTTGAAAAGGGCGGGTTTGAAGGCTTCGGAGATTGATTTTTATGAAGTCAATGAAGCCTTTTCGGTGGTTCCGTTAGCGTTTGCGCAAATTATGGGCATTTCGGCGGCTCAAATGAATATTTATGGCGGTGCGGTGGCATTAGGGCATCCGCTTGGGTGTTCGGGTGCGCGCATCGCAGTGACTTTGACGAACGTTTTGCAACAAAAACAGGCTAAATATGGCATGGCGGCTATCTGCAATGGCGGTGGTGCGGCTACGAGCCTCATTATTGAACGCATTTGAATTCGGAATTTTTAGGTTACACTTTTGGATACTTTGGGATACGAATCGATGTACGGATTCTACGGATTTCACGGATTCGTACGGATTTTTTTTATTTTTTGCTGGAAACCCAGCATTGGAGTTTAAAAAAATCCGTACCAATCGGTGAAATCCGTAGCATCCGTACATCCGTTCGTATCCCAAGGTATCCAAAAGTGTAACCTAAAAATTCCGAATTCAAATATTCCAAAAATAGAAACCAATTAACTAATCAACATGAAAGTTCTAAAATTCGGAGGTTCGTCAGTTGCCAAGCCTGAACGCATCCTTAATATCATTCAAATCCTAAAAAAAGGATATTTCGACAAAAAAACACCTTTTACAGTGGTGTTTTCAGCATTCGGCGGGGTCACGGATTCGTTATTGGAAATGAGCAAACGCGCCGAAAACGCCGACGCATCTTATATGGTGTTGTTTGAACAATTCAAATCGCGGCATCTCGACTCGGCAAAAAAATTATTGTCGCCCGAACATTATCAAGATGTGCTACCCGCCCTCGAAGAAAGCGGCAATGCCTTACTCAATTTATTAAAAGGCATTTGTTTAGTCCGCGAATCGTCCACTCGCACGACGGATTATGTGGTCAGTTTCGGCGAACGCGCCTCGAATTTCATCATTGCGCATGCGATGTCGGCGGCGGGCATGCCCGCAGATTTTTTAGATGCGCGGTGCATCATCAAAACAGATAAGAACTTTGGCGCGGCAAAAGTCCATTTTGAATCGACAAATGCCCTTATCGCAGAACATTATAAGGTGCATCCTAAAATTCAAGTCGTAACAGGTTTTATCGCATCGACCGCAGGCGGCTTGACCACTACTTTGGGACGCGGCGGTTCGGACTACACCGCAGCGATTTTGGCAGCAGGTTTGAACGCGGAATCCATCGAAATTTGGACAGACGTAGATGGCGTTTTGACCGCAGACCCGCGCAAAGTCAAACAAGCCTTCACCATTCCGACGATGACCTACGCAGAAGCAATGGAAATGTCGCATTTTGGCGCGAAAGTCATCTATCCGCCGACGTTGCAACCCGCATTGGCGAAGCAGATTCCAATGTATATTAAAAATACTTTTAATCCACAATTCATTGGTACATACATTTCTACGCAATCCGACCCGCATGGTCACGACATCAAAGGCATTTCGAGTATTGGGAATATTTCGTTATTGACACTTCAAGGCAGTGGGCTTTTTGGCACGCCCGGGATTGCGGGACGCTTATTTGGCGCATTAGCGGCGGGCGGCATCAACGTTATTTTGATTACGCAAGGTTCGTCTGAATCGTCGATTAGTTGGGCGGTCATGCCGCCCGATGCCAAACGTTCTAAACGAATTGTTGAAAAAGCATTTGAATTTGAAATGCAAAATGGTTCTGTTGACCCCGTCAAAACAGAATCGGATTTGGCAGTTGTTGCGGTGGTGGGCGAAAATATGCGGTATCGTCCGGGGATTGCGGGGCGATTATTCCATGCTTTGGGCAAAAATGGGGTAAATTGCGTTGCGATTGCACAAGGTTCGTCGGAATTGAACATTTCCGTTGTCATCAATCGGGAAAATGAAACCAAAGCGTTAAATGCTTTGCATGAAGCATTTTTTTTATCGGATACGAAGACATTGCATATTTTTATGATTGGTACGGGCTTGATTGGCAGCACTTTATTGAGCCAAATTCAGAAACAAGCAGGTTTTTTGCGTGAAAATAGAGCCATTGAAATCAAGCTCATTGGTTTGTCGAATACGCGGAAAATGGTTTTTGAAAACGAAGGCATTCCTTTGAAAAAGTGGAAAACGGTTTTAGAAGAAAGTACAGATGGTGCGATTTTGAAGCAATTTGTTTCAAAAATGAAATCAATGAATTTGCCGAATTCCATCTTTATTGATTGTACGGCGGATTCAGAACCTGCGAATTATTATGCAGAAATTTTAGAATCGTCGATTTCCATCGTGACTCCGAATAAAGTTGCCAATTCTTCGGAATACGATAAGTATTTGAATCTCAATCAAATCGCACGAAAACGCGGTGTTAAATTTTTATATGAAACGAATGTTGGAGCAGGTTTGCCTGTGATTTCGACGTTGAAAGATTTGATGTTATCGGGAGACGAAGTTTTGAAAATTGAGGGCGTTCTATCGGGTTCCTTGAGTTTCATTTTTAATAATTTTAAACAAAATAGTGTTTTTTCGGAAATTGTAAAACAAGCAGGCGTTTTGGGTTATACGGAACCCGACCCGCGTGTAGATTTGAATGGGATTGATGTTCGGCGGAAACTAATCATTTTAGCTCGCGAATCGGGATTAGCGATGGAAGCTGCGGATGTTACGATTCATAACATTTTGCCCGAATCCTGTCAAAAAGCGGAAACGGTGTCTGCTTTTTTTGAACAATTGCAATTATCGGACGCTTATTTTAACAAAATGTTGGAAGATGCGACTGCTGAAGGTTGTGTTTTGCGGATGATTGCGAAGATTGAAAATGGGAAAGCGAGTATTGGTTTGGAAAAAGTGAATCTGCAAAGTCCATTTTATATGTTGAGTGGGAGCGATAATATGATTGTTTTTACAACGGAACGGTATCGGGAACGTCCGTTAGTGGTTCGGGGTCCTGGTGCGGGCGCGGAAGTGACGGCAGCAGGAGTGTTTGCGGAAGTGATTACGATTGGAAGTATGTGATTTAAGTTGTGGCACGTTGGAATTGGGATTAAATAGGATTTTTTTGGGATTAAATAGGATTGATTTTTTTAGATTTTTAGGATTTGCAGTATTTTATCAAAAAATCCTCAGTACGGGACAAAAAAAATTACGGTACGAATGGGAACACGGATGACACGGATTGGACAGATTTACGCGGATTTTTTGGGATGTTTCATTTTTAGGTTCCACTTTTGGATACATTGGGATACGAATGGGAACGCGGAGGACGCGGATTGGACGGATTTACGCGGATTTTTTTGGAATTTATGCTGAAAATTCAGCATAAATTCCAAAAAAATCCGCGTAAATCCGTCCAATCCGTGTCATCCGTGTTCCAATCCGTACCGTAATTTTTTTTGTCCCGTACTGAGCAAAAAATCCTAAAAATCTAAAAAAATCAATCCGATTTAATCCAAAAAAAATCCGATTGAATCCCAATTCCAACGTACCCCTATTTTATTCTGCTTGTTTTTTATGTTTCCACCGATTATGCGTCCAAAGCCAATCATTCGGTGCTTCAATCAATTTGCGTTCCAGCCGCGACATAAACTTTTGCGTAATCTCTCCCTCCACACATTCCAACGGATTTTTAACCAAATATTCAATTGCCACCGTGTAATGTCCGCGTTTGACGCGCTTCATATCCAAAAAAAAGACAGGATAACCCGTCTGCCGCGCATATTTATCGCCGCCGTGCAGACAAACTGTATCTTGATTTAAAAATTTAATCCAATGCGAATTGGGAGAAGTCGGATTTTGGTCAGCAACCAACGCATAAGCACAGGCTTGATTTTTATATTTTTCAAAAACCATTTTCGTATCCCGAATGCTGACTAATTGCGTTTTATCCAAAGAACGTTTGGTTTGAACGTAATTATCAATTAATTTATTTTTTATTGGTTTGTAAAAACCAAGAATAATTCGGTCGTAATAACTGCCCATACACGTCGCGCCCCATTCCCAATTGCTGTAATGCGCCGCCATCAAAATCGAACTACCACCCATCGTATAATCATTATTCAACACTTCTGGATTCGTGAACACGTAACGGGAAATCATTTCCTCCATTGAAATCGAAAATCCTTTGAAACTTTCAAACAAAATATCTGAAAAATTGCGATATTGTTCATAAACAATGTGTTTTAATTCAGCATCTGTTTTAGTAGGAAAAGAGCGTTTTAAATTATTCCAAACCATCGTTTTACGATATCGGATGACGTAGTAGAGTAGAAAGGTTAAGCCATCGGATAATCTGTAAAGCATTGAAAAAGGTAGGAGTCGGAATAAAAAAACCACTCCGCGAAAAAATAAGTAACTAATATATTGCATATTTTTACTTTGGTTAGCGATGCGCTGGAATTGGGATTAAATGGGATTTTTTTGGGATTAAATAAGATTGATTTTTAGGATTTTTTTTAGGATTTTGATGGGATGTTTCATTTTTATGGAAATTATGATACGAATAGATGTACGGATTTTACGGATTTCACGGATTAGTACGGATTTTTTTGAAGCCCAATGCTTTTTTCAAGCAAAAAAAACAAAAAATCCGTACTAATCCGTGAAATCCGTAAAATCCGTACATCTATTCGTATCATAATCTCCATAAAAATAAAACATCCCATTAAAATCCTAAAAAAAATCCTAAAAATCAATCTTATTTAATCCCAAAAAAATCCCATTTAATCCCAATTCCAGCGCATCACCACTATTAATTTTTAATAATTTTAACCCGACTCTTCATCAAATCATGCGACGGAATCACCAATTTTTCCGTTTCATTCACTTGAATCGTCACCGAAATATTACTCATTTCCACAATAATACCGCGCACACCATCCAATTCAATCATCATTCCCTTACTAAAATTGCGTCGATTGAAGAATCCTGCTAATATATTCGACAAAACTTCCCGACTCGCAAACCCATACGAAATCGCCGCCGCCGCCATAATAGCGCCCATAATAATTAACAAATTCGACGAAATAATGCCCGTATCAATCCCACCTTGTTGCAAAGCCGTCAACACAACAATGATAAACAGCAAGTAATATATAGAACTACTAATAATGCGTCCAGTACTAATGCCCAAAGAACCCGTCGCGCCGCGCACCAAATCGCGCACAAACGATGCCATATACACGCCAATCACGAAAAACGTAATTGCCGAAACAAAATTGGGAATATAACCCAACAATTTGGTAATTTCGTAAGAAACCACCGTCCAATCCAAGGCTTCCGCCACCGAAGCAATGAACAAAAGCACGAAAATCCAATAAATGCACCGCCCAATAATCGCACTCGGCGAATTAGAAATCCCCGATTGGCGCAAAAAATCCGTAATTTTGAACCGTTCTGCCAACGTGTCAAACTTGACTGTACGCAAAATGCGTTCAAAACCACTCGAAACCAAGCTCGCAAACAACCAGGCTATCACCAAAACAATGATAGCACTCAGAATGCCAGGAATGGTGTGCATAAATTTTTCCCCAAAAATGCGGAACGCATCCGCAAAAAGTTCACCGAAACGTCTAAAAGCATTCATTGTAATTTGTATTAAGCTGTTATTTATGGTTGAGTGGATTTGCGCTGATTCAAAATATAATCAAACAATTGCTGTTTTTCCGTGTAAACACTACCATAAGTTGAATCTGGCACCGCATCAATCACTTCGGATTGACACTGAATGAGTTTTACAGTAAATAAATCTACTATATCTGCAATTAAACTTGTCGCGTCCAACGTGCTAAATACCGCATCTTTCAGCTTATCAGGCATTTGCAGGGCTTCGCGTTGTTCATGTTCCGCGCTCATCGCTTGGAACAGACCTTCTAATTGATTTTTGAATGGTTTTGGCATTTCAGTTATATTTATTTTTTGCCCAGCAACTCTGCTAATCGGTCTCGACTCCGTTTGAGGCGCATTTTGATGGCAGATTCGCCGACATGCAATGTTTCAGCAATATGTTTTACACTCATCCCATCTTGATAACGCATCATTAGCAACATGCGTTCATCGGGATTCAACAGGTCAAAAACGCGTTCTAACTGCGTCAATTGCACATCTTGTAATATTTTTAATTCTAATCCTTCATCATCATTTGCCAAATTTTCATACGCCGCTTCCGAATAATCATTATATTCGATTCTTTTCTGTTTATGCAGGTAATCCATACAATAATTATATGTAATCGAGTGAACCCAAAGCGAAAACGCCGATTTTCCTTTAAAATTGGAAAGGTTCATAAACACTTTTACCATAATATCATGCGTACAATCTTTGGCAGCTTCGCGGTCTTTGATGAGACTCAAACACTTATGGAAAATCTTGCCAGAATAGCGGTCATACAGCAGTTCCAACCCTTGTCGGTCGCCGTTTTTGAGGACGCGCTCTACGATTTCTTCATCCGAGAGCTTGTCAGTCGCCGTTTTCCCAAATTTGAAAAAGGACATGATTTTTTTTTAAACTGTTGTGTCCAACCTATTTTAAAAACGCTTGATTTTAATGCAAAACTACAAATTTTATATTACACAATTTCAAAAGAAAGGCTTTCAATCATTTTAGACCGATTCGAACTGAATAATTTACCTTTAATTCGGACCGTTTGCCCATTTTGATGCGCTTCACAGGCTTTTTTGTATGCTTCTTTTTCCAATATGACCCGCGCTTTAGACACTTTTTCTTCATCACCCAGCACATAATTTAAAATAATTTCGCCCTCTGCTCTTGTATTTGGGTCAGGGTCTGCTTTGACTTGTGAAATCCGACCTATAAAAATATCTTCAATCCCTTTATCTTTGGGTTTAATTTCAGGATTAATGACAGTGAACCGAACCAAATCCGCAGGCGGCAAGGATAAATCCGTCAAAATTTGATGAATCTCCCGTTGTTCTGCGACTGAGATGACCTCCAAAACATCTGCGATTCGTTCTATATAATCCGCAAAATGTTTGCTTAAAGGCAATATTATTTCGTAAAGTTCTTGCCCAATCGTTTTATGAAAAAGCGCAATACTGGGTTTCGGTACGGCAATTCGCTCCCAACCCGTATTGCGCAAGTAGGCTTGCAATGCGGTGAACTTAATGGTTGTTATTGCTTTATACATATCATTTATTATCATAAATTTTCCAATGTAGAGGCTTTTATCATTAAATTCTTTAAAACATCAGGCGTTAACCGATTTTCTTTTAGTGCTTCTACAAATAAAGTTCGTAGAATTTGTAGAGACGCGATTTATCGCGTCTTGATCGCGTCTTGCCCACTTGTACACAGTCTTGTCCCAGAAAGCACAAATTCTGTATTTGGTTGAGCAAGTATTGGGTTGGCGCGTTGGGCAAGACGCGATAAATCGCGTCTCTACAACTTCCACAAACCTTATTTGTAGCATTAAATTTCTGGTTAACATTTATAACAATTTATTTTGGGAAATGATAACCCAAATCTACAATACAAAAGTAATAAAATTTTCCAGATGCCCCCTTTCTAAAAGTTTTTTTTAAACAAAAATATTTTTGTACCTTTGTGTTTCAATTTTATCCAAAATAAAACAATTCATGTTTCATATTTTCAAAAAAAATAAAAGTTCGTTTATCAACGTCACGGTTCCGTCGGTCACAGCAGGCGAAAAATGGGCTAAATCTCAGCCTGAAAAACAAGAAATCCCGCCTATTTCCCAAAAAACAATGCTTTTACAACCTATTTTAGAGGAAGTAAGCAACCCTTTGGAGGAAATAGTCGTGTAAATACACAAAATCTTATTTCTAAAAATCAGTTATTATTTTATTGTTTATGAAGAAAATTAGTTTGGTCTTTGCCGTTTTGGTAACGGTAGTGGCTTTGTCTTGTAAAAAAGAGGCGATTGCGACAGTGGATTGCACAGGCGTTGCGCCCACTTACACGGGTGCGGTGAAAGCCATTTTGGATGCAAAATGTGCGACTTCGGGTTGTCATTCGGCAAGTAAGGCGGCGGACGGCAAGGATTATAGTACATACACTGCGGCGAAATCGAATAGTGCGCCAGATTCATTTAGAGGCAGTATTCAGCATTTAAGCGGTTATACCGCGATGCCGCAAGGCGCGAGCAAAATGTCCGATGCGGATATTAAAACCTTGAATTGCTGGGTGCAAAATGGTCAACCTCAATAAGTTATGTATTAGCATTAGGCATTAAGGAAAAATAGGAATTAAAGACGTTATGTCCTTAATTCCTATTTTTTCTTAATGCCTAATGCTATCAAAACGTTGCGGAAGGCAAGAGATTCGAACTCTTGATACCCTTTTGAAGTATACACACTTTCCAGGCGTGCTCCATAGACCACTCGGACAGCCTTCCTTCAGATTGCGGTGCAAAGGTAAATTGTTTTTTAATGAATTCCAAAACTATTTTGCTACAAATTTAACTAAACAACGACATCACATCTTCTCGTTTCAAGCCTTTCACAAAACCTGCCTCTACATGAATTAATTCCTGCGCCAAAGCCCGTTTTTTATCCTGCAATTCCAAAATTTTCTCTTCAATCGTGTTTTTACAAATCATCCGATACGCAAAAACAGGTCGTTCCTGCCCAATTCGATGTGCGCGGTCAATCGCTTGCGCCTCCACTGCGGGATTCCACCAAGGATCCACAATATAGACATAATCCGCCGCCGTCAAATTCAAACCAACGCCACCTGCTTTCAAACTCATCAAAAAGATGCGATAATCGTCATTATTTTGAAAACGATTCACCCGTTCCATGCGGTCTGCCGTTTGCCCGTCTAAATACTCATACGGAATACGTAATTTTATCAATTCTTTTTGGATAAGGTTTAACATTTCCAAGAATTGCGAAAAAATTAAGATTTTATGGCGACCCGAATCTTCCGCAAGGCGCGGAATTAATTCATCTAATTTTGCAGAGTGATTGGTATATGATTCTTTCTCATTCAAAATCGCAGGCGAATCGCAAATTTGTCGTAACTTCATCAAACCTTCGAGGATATACATAGCAGCATTTTGAATACCATCCGTATCTATCCGATTCAAAATCGCATCTCGATATTTATCCCGAAACGCATCATAAATCCGTCGTTGGGGTTTATCCATCTCGCAAAAAATCACGGATTCGGATTTAGATGGCAATTCTTTCGCCACTTCCTCTTTTGTGCGGCGCAAAATGAACGGATATACTAATTTTCTCAATTGTTCCGTCGTAGAAGCATCTTTATCTCGGTCAATTTTATTCGCAAATTCGCGTTTGAAAAACTCCATACTGCCCAACATTCCTGGATTCAAAAAATCCATTTGCGAATACAAATCAAACGTATTGTTTTCAATCGGCGTACCCGTCAACGTGAAACGATTGTCTGATTGTAACAATTTAACTGCCTTGCTCATCAACGCTTCAGGGTTCTTAATAGCTTGGGATTCATCGAGAACGATATAATTAAATTTTATCTTCATCAATTCGTCAACGTCCGAACGCACCGCGCCGTAAGTGCTAATAATCAAATTTTTGGTTTTAAATAAATCCAATGTTTTATTCCTTTGCTGCCCGTAGTAAACCAGAATTTTTAACTTCGGCGCAAATTTAGCACATTCACTTTGCCAGTTGAAGACCAAAGATTTCGGTACGATGACTAAATTTTGACGGTCCGGTTTGAGTTCGGCTTGATTTTGAAGGAAAGTAATTGCCTGCAACGTTTTGCCCAAACCCATATCGTCTGCCAAAATCCCACCCCATTTAAATTCATCCAAAAAGTTTAACCAATTGTAACCCGATTGTTGATACGGACGCAAATCGGCAGAAATGCCTTTGGGCAAAGGTTTGTCTGCAATGGATTGAAAATTCTTCAATAATTGCTTTTTTTCATATAATTTTTGCAACGCATCATTGCCATCAATTTCTCCATACAAATCTTCAATCAACGAGAAATGTAGGTTAGAAAATTTTAATTTATCGCCTTTGACCGTCCCGAATTTAAGGGCGGCGGCGTATTTATCTAACCATTCTTGCGGCAAAATCCCCAACGTCCCATCCGATAATTTGACATAATGTTGCTGATTAAAAATCGCTTTGCGCACGTCTTTAAGCGACACGCTTTGGTCTCCAAAACTGACCGTCATCTCCAAATCAAACCAATCAATCCCCGACGAAGCCCGAATATTCATTTTCGCCCGATTCGGATTATATTTGATTTTGGTCAATTGGGCTAATCCAAAAATTTCAATATTTTGTTCTTTGATTTTTTCAAACGCGGCGAAAAACCATTCATTTTCAAAGAGTTCGTTGATATTCAAATGGAAAAAGGCAGGATTGGAAGCCTTCTGAATCGCAAAATTAGGATGCAGCGATTCAAAAAAATATCGAATTTGATTTTCTTGTTCGGTGTCCCGATACGTGATTTGAAACTCTTTATCGCGTTCAAAAACCAATTGCCGCAACGTACTATTATATTCCAATTCCTTCACTTGATTGCCCGCTTCGTACGCAAAAATCGGCGTAAATATCAATTCATCTTTAGAACCCGATTTATCCGTCGCTTCGCTAAGGTACAATTTACACGACAAATTGGCAGTTCCCTCATTCAAATCCACAGGCATATCAAACAAAACGTTGTGTAAATCCATCAAAGGCAACACCATTTGGGTCAAAAAACTGCCTAAATCATTTTTCCGAATCCGCAAACGGCTCGCTTCTGAAAACAATAAGTTTAAAGTTTTTACTGCCGAAGTCGATAATAAGATAAGCAAATTTTGATACGGTTCAAAGTATAACCAGATTTGTCGAATGCGCATCGGCAGGTAATCTAAAAGTAAATCGCCTGCTCGGATTTTGGGTTCTAAAATGCAGAAACCGCCTTGTTCCGACAATCGAAATTCCAATTGCGCGGGCGTAGGCAAAAGTGTAACTGCTTGTAACTCAGTCAATTTCAACGTATTAAGCGGTCCCATATGCGTCAAATAGACTTTTTTATCCGTTAATAATTGAAAAATTTCTCGCAACATTTCGCCCGATTTCTCTATAAAAATCCCTTTGCCTTCCTCCGATAATTCCGTATAATGGATATGATGCACGTTGTTATTGTAATTCAAACCCGCGCCGACGGCTTGTCCAGGATGTGGATTATACTTCCGCGCCATCTGCACCCCCATTTCCGATTCTTGAAAAACTTGCAATATTTTAAACAATTTGCTATCGTTGTTATCCAAAATGCCCGCATCACTGACCCCAAACGTCGCATACCGCAAGTCCGTCGTAAACTCCGCTAACCGACCTGCCAATTTGTCCTTTTTCCACAAAGCGCGCACGGGTCGAATCAACGTTTCAAACAAATACCGTTTTACCCTCGATTTTTGAAAAGGGTCATTGCCGCCCGTCGGGATTTCCTCCACATTTTGCGGAAACCATTTCACCACATACACCAAAATCGGCAATTCCCGTTCTTCCGCAGCAGGTTCCAACACAGGCACTTCCCGCGCCCGACTCCGAAGCGAAGCCGATAAATCCTTCATTTGGAAACGCATTTCTGCCCAATCTTTCGATTTTACAATTTTATGTATCGTAGTATCCTTTACAACCAATTTTAATTCGCCATAGTCCATTCTGAAATCAAATAAACTATGGACGCGCCTATCCGCAAGCGTATAACCATATTCTTCCAACAACTCATTTTTTTCGTCGGTCAAATCCCGAATTTGTTCATAAGGCAATTCCCCGTACTGCCGCACCAACCGAATAAATGCAGTAATCTTATGCGGACACAAAGGCGAAACCGTTTCCAAACAATTACAAACCGTTAAAATTTCATCTTTTTTGCGCGTGAAAATAACGGTATGTTCTTTTGTTTTATACGTAACCACTTGGTCTTCAATATTCACATCCAAAACAGGCGCACTTGTTTTAAGATTGACGGCATGTAAACCTTCGGAATAAGCCTGATGACTGCTGTGTTTGCGCAAAAATTCCACCGAAATCCGTTCATTCGGCACCAACACTTGCGATGCGTCATATCGAACGACGTTGAAACTGTCGTAAAATTTAAGCACTGCCGCCACAATATGTTCGCACATACCGCCGATGCCTTCATATTTACAATTGCATTGCGCGTAAATACTGGGTTTATTAAAATCATGTATTGTAACACGATGCGTTCCAGTGGTTTGTCCCGAAGGCACTGTGTAAGTCACTTTTGCAGTTACCGCATCCATCCGTTGCTGGATGATGGACGACGCTCTAAAGCGATATAATTGTTTACCAACGTTATATAAATTCGATTTTTCAACAAATCGTAATAAAAGTTCTTCTGTCATACGATATTAGGATAAGATCCGATGTTTACCAACAAATGATAATTAATTAATATTTTGAATATTGGAAAGCCGCAAATGTAAACAATAATATTGAGAATTTATAACACATTCTTATTTTAAATATTATGAACACTTGCTTTGGATTTGAAAAGGTGGAATGAAAGGAAATGCGTATAATATATATGATTTACACTGGAAAAGAGCGCAAAAGAAATTTTTTTGCAAAAAAAATTTCTTTTGCGCTCTGAGAAGACCCTCTGGCGGGGTCTTCTCAGAGAGCAAACAAAAAAAATTTGCAATTTTTTTTGTTTGCTCTCTTTTTAGGTTAAAAATCATTTTCTATACGCCATATCAAAAATAAACCTTAAATTTGTGGAACGGTTAACCATTTGTTATGAATTTCATTGAAAAAATAATTGGGTTTTTCAGCCCACCCAAAAAAACAGGCGTTGTAAAATGCATCACAGAACAATGGACGATTCCATCCCGGTATTTAGACCGCTTGGTGCAAGTGCGCGTGTGGATGCCCCCGCGTTACGCCAAAGATAAAAATGCGCGTTATCCCGTGATTTTTTTCAATGACGGGCAGGATATGAATGCGGTCGGTGTGCCTGAAGTGTTGGAAAATGGGTACGCGGATCAGTCGATTGCCCCTTTGGTTTTGGTCGCGGTTTCGGCTTCCGACAATCGCATGCGCGAGTATGGGACGGCGAGTCAACCCGATTACAAAGGCAGGGGAGATTTGGCAAAACAGTATAACTTGTTCGTTATCAGGGAGTTAGTGCCTTTGGTGCGCAATCGGTATCGCTGTAAACCCGAATTAAATGCCACTATTTTTGCTGGTTTTTCGTTAGGCGGGTTGTCGGCGTTTGATTTGGTTTGGGGCAATCCGAAACTTTTTGGGAAAGTGGGTGTTTTTTCGGGTTCGTTTTGGTGGCGTTCTGCGGAGGCGACGGATGAAAATCCAGATGCCCATCGGATTATGCACGCCATCGTGCAAGCGTCCGCGCCGAGACCGAATATGAAATTTTGGTTTCAAAACGGGACGCACGATGAAACCGAGGACCGTAATAATAATGGTGTGATTGATGCGATTGACGATACCATGGCGTTAATTGATATTTTAGCCGAAAAAGGGTATAAGCCGCATGAAGATATTCAGTATGTGGAGGTCGAAGGCGGCGAACATAATCCGCAAACGTGGAAAAAAGTATTGCCCGATTTTTTGAAATGGGCGGTGAATTAATCGTATGATACAGCCTTTGGAAGGTTTGATAATCAATGAAAATGCCGTAGCTGCGTCGCAGCTACGGCATTCCATTTTTAAACCAATTCTGCGAAAAAATGGGTACAATAGATGTACGGATTACACGGATTTTACTGATTGGTACGGATTTTTAAGCATTTAATGCCTTCTTTTAAGCTAAAAAATAAAAAAATCCGTATCAATCCGTGAAATCCGTTGAATCCGTACATCCATAGTATCATAATTTTCCAAATACAGATTTAAATAAAAAGATTCCTTAATTGAGAAATGTCTCCATCATATCCGCAAAATCGCAGCTACTGCGCGGCACATCCGATACGGGAATCGTCGCTTGTAACTCGATGTAGCACAAATGACCATCTTTCAACAACGCTTCCATGCGGATTTCCGCAAAATGCGTTTCTTGCCAATCGGTCTCATTCGCGGGACGCAAAACGTGCCGATGCAACGTTTCCATCCAATAATTGTCGCGATTATACAGGCGCGTGTCCGAAAGCGCGCTGCGATAGCCCGCACTCATCAAACATTCTGCCATGTACGTCCAAAAATGCAACGTCGTTTTATCACTAAACGTCGTCAATGCAGGGTGTATTCGGAAACCTTTCGAGATACCCGTGCGCTTGAAGTCGATGCCTTCATGCGTTTGCTTCGGGGTGCGCGCATGTTTCTGAAACTGCTCATACAACCACTCTGTGACCGCTTGCTTGGTCGCCGACCGCTTCCAAAGCTCATACGCGGCACGTTCCTTCTCTGATGCCTTTACTTTTTCTTCGTGCGTTTGTTCACTATGGATGGTGAATGCTTCAAACGACTCGGACACAGCTGGGAGATTGGGATTTTTTTCGAACTTCTGATTGAAATATGTTATAATATTTGCCATGACCCGGAGGTTTTTATATATGTAAAAATTGATTCATTCGCCTTAAAAATTTAATATGCTATTTTAGGTAGAAATTTAAATTTTTAATATTTGTAAAAATTAAATTTGTTTTGACTTCCTTTTTAGTTAAAAAAAATTGGTCAATGCCCTTTTTTGGAACTATTTATTTCACGATGTAAAGAAAAGCATTATTTTAAACCCGTGTGGAACATTTGAATATCATTAACATATTTAACTATTTCTTTTCTATACACGACCGCCCAAATTGCTGTTTTAAGTACATTATTAAGACAGTAAAATCGTTGGCTCGTTACGCAGATACAAAACATATTTTTTTAATGTATTTTTTTTAAATCAATACCTTAGAAGCCTTTCCAAGTATAATTTTGTTCGGTAGGAGGATTATTTTGGTAAAAAAAACAAAGTTTGGTGTTCCACTTAGAATCCAAACTTTGTTTTTGAAAAATTTATTGTCCAACAAGTTGTTTTTATTTTGAACGCTCTTTTGTAAGTCTTTTGTTGTATTTTTTTTTGAATCCATGCTTGTTCATCTCCAAAATTAACCTATCTTTGCGTTCCGAAGACAGCTTGAGAAAAATATACGGAACCACATTACTATGGAAGATTTTTAGCATCGCTTTCCTTTCCGATCTACTTTTAGTTTACGTCTTTTTTTAGAACCGATCCGCGCCACCACAG
>JBDKKX010000041.1:0-16887 GCA_039795795.1 Bacteroidota bacterium
AAAATCTCGTGGAATCTGTTCAATCTGTGATGAAAAGTATTTTTGTCACGTACTGAGAAAAAATCTCAAAAATTCAAAAAAATCAATCCTATTTAATCCTAAAAAAATCCCATTTAATCCTAATTCCAACCTGCTATCCCACTTGACTTAATACCAATCCATTTAAAAACTAAAATTTCAAAAAAGATGGACGATTCTTCTGTTGTTTTATATAAAAAGCTAACCACTCGTGCCGTACGTCATGCCGCAGAAATGCTGATGCGTCAAAATGGCTCAACTTCCACGTTAGAAGTTAAAATGTTACTTCGGACGCAATTATACATGGCATTTCAAAAGGATGTGTCCAGCAAAATGAATACACTTGCCACACAATGTGGTTGGAATCATGCGTTTAATGGCTCTTTCAAAGAATACCGATTGTTTCCGCTAACGTATATTCAGCCCAACGACGACGACGTAAATAGCGCGTCTGATGATACACCCCTATTAAATGCTTAATTTTTTTAGTTAAATTGTCGTTTTTTTCACTTTAAAAAAACGCAAAAAAATTAAAAAATAAGGATTTTTTTGCGTTTTTGTGACCCTGCGACGGATAAAAAAACATATTTTTTAAGCATTTTTTGCCTTTTTAAGTAAAAAATGCACCTTTTTCCGCCCTTAAATCAAAAAGAAAATGACTTTATTCACCTTACGAAATTATTATTTTACTCCTTTACAAATGGGAATATCCGTCCTAACTTTGCATCAACAAATAAGCGCAGCGATTGCAATCTGTCAAAAGAAAGCAGTCAAAAACTAAATTTACCTTTAATTTAAACGCAGAAACTGTTTTGAACCTTTACTAATTTTAATTAACACCAGTTAAGAAAAAAGTCGCATCCGTCAAAAGGTGCGACTTTCTCGTTTATAACACCTCATGAATTCCAATGCCTTACAAAAATATTTTTCCATGAGCGAAATTTTCGCTAAATATAAAACATTTGATAATCAATTATTTATAAAAATCGCATCTACTTTTTGTCTCCAAAATTATTTTTATTTTGTTATTTTTTTGAAAAAAAAGCGCAAAAAATATGCTGGTTTTCAAAAAACTCCTAATTTTACTTCGCCGAAGTTGCGAACAGGCTATTTTGAACCCTTCGGCAATCAATGTATGCCGCATGTTAAGCATTCGAGAAAGAAAAAAATTTTATTGGTTGATGACGAACCAAACATTCTTGTTGCCCTTGAATATTTGTTCGAGGAAGAAGGTTTTACGGTGCAAAAGGCTTTTGATGGACATCAAGCCTTGATGAAATTGCAATCTTTTCATCCAAGCGTCGTCGTATTGGATGTGATGATGCCAGGTATGGACGGGTTTGAAGTGGCGCGGCGCATTCGACATATTGAAAAATATAACAATATTCAAATTGTTTTCCTCACCGCAAAAGGAACGGCGGACGACCGCATCACAGGCTATAGCAGTGGTGGGGAAGTTTACTTGACGAAGCCTTTTGACAATGAAGAGTTAGTCAATATCGTCAATGAAATGGTCGAATTTGGTTAAGAAGGATGAATTGTTCCCCCTTCTATAAAAAATTTGGCAAGGATTTGCCAAATTTTTTTGGACGTTTAAATATAAACATATAGATATTTACATGTTTAGGTAAAAAATGAATACTTTTGTTAAAGATTTATAAAATATTAATAATCAATTGATTTTAAGTTTGGAATTTTTACAACGATTCAAAAGATTCCGAAATCCGAAATCGTATATTATTTAACATTCAACATTTATAAGCTATGTCATCGTTAGTAATCAAATCATTTGCTCAGTACAAAAAAGAATACGCTCGGAGTGTAGAAAATCCAGAAGGTTTTTGGGCGGAGCGCGCCGATGATTTTGTCTGGCATCGGAAATGGGATACCGTTTTGAATTACAATTTTGTGGATTATCAAACCCAATGGTTTGTGAATGGCAAATTGAATATCACTGAAAATTGTTTGGACCGTCATTTGGCAAGCATGGGCAATAAAAAAGCGATTGTTTGGGAACCCAATGACCCAAATGACGCGGGGCAAACCCTAACTTACCGCGAATTGCATGCGAAAGTATGTCAATTTTCCAATGTTTTGAAAAGTTTAGGGGTTGTCAAGGGCGATAGAGTGTGTTTGTATATGCCGATGATTCCTGAATTGGCAATTGCGGTGTTGGCGTGTGCGCGATTGGGGGCAGTGCATTCCGTGGTGTTTGGCGGTTTTTCTGCTCAATCCATTTCAGACCGCATCAATGATTCGGAATGTAAGATTTTGGTGACTTCGGATGGCGCTTTTCGTGGGAATAAGGAAATTAAATTGAAAGATATTGCGGATGAGGCGATGGCAAGTACGCCAAGTGTCCAAAAGTGCATCGTTTTCAAGCGGACAAACTGTTTTGTGCATTGGACGGCGGGGCGCGACCTTTGGTGGCATGAGGTGATGGCAAATGCTTCTACGGATTGCGCGGCGGTTTCGGTGGATAGTGAAGACCCGTTGTTCATATTATATACGTCTGGGAGTACGGGTAAACCGAAAGGGGTTTTGCACACGACGGCAGGATATATGGTTTATACGCATTATACGTTTGTGAATGTTTTCCGTCCAGGTAAGAACGATGTTTATTGGTGTACGGCGGATATTGGTTGGATTACGGGGCATTCTTATATTGTGTATGGTCCGCTTTTGGCGGGTGCGACTTCGGTGATGTTTGAAGGGATTCCGACTTGGCCCGATGCGGGGCGTTTTTGGCAAGTGATTGATAAGTTGAAAGTCAATCAGTTTTATACGGCACCGACGGCTTTGCGGTCTTTGATGGGCGCGGGTTTGCAACATGTTGCGCCGTATTCATTGAGTACTTTGAAAGTGTTGGGTTCTGTGGGCGAGCCGATTAATGAGGAGGCTTGGCAGTGGTATTACAAATATATTGGCAAAAGTCGTTGCCCAATCGTGGATACTTGGTGGCAAACGGAAACAGGTGGGATTTTGATTTCGCCGCTGCCGAATGTGACGAAATTGAAACCGACGATGGCAACTTTGCCATTACCGGGCGTTCAACCCGTTTTATTGAGTCCAGAAGGCAAAGAAATTGTAGAAAATAATGTAGAAGGATTGTTGTGTATCAAATATCCATGGCCTTCTATTATTCGGACGACTTATGGGGATCATGAACGTTGCCGAGCGACTTATTTTGGCATGTTCCCGGGTTATTACTTTACGGGCGATGGTGCAAAACGCGATGAAGATGGTTATTATCGGATTATTGGACGTGTAGATGATGTTATAAACGTTTCAGGACATCGGATTGGGACGGCGGAAGTGGAAGACGCGATTAATAAACATCCTTTTGTCGTAGAATCGGCGGTTGTGGCTTGTCCGCATCCGATTAAAGGACAAGGTATTTACGCATTTGTCATCTGCGACCGAACGATTGTGAGCGAAAAAGCGTTTAAAGATGAGGTGTTAGTCGAAGTAACCAAACAAATTGGTGCGATTGCCAAACCTGATATTATTCAAGTTGTTCCCGGTTTACCGAAAACGCGTTCTGGAAAAATCATGCGCCGCATTTTGCGCAAAATTGCGGAAGGCGATGTTTCCAATTTGGGCGATACGAGTACGTTGCTTGACCCTTCCGTAGTGGATTTGATTAAAGCAGGTGCACCTACTTTGAAAAATAAATAATTCGATTTTTGGTTTCCTACGGAATGACAAGTTTTTTTGTCATTCCGTAGGAATCCGAAATTAAAAAAGATTGGGGGCGATACAGCATTTAGCACTTGTATTATAAAAAATCACCCGACTGTACGCTGGTCGCCCCTTTTTTCTCTCCTTTTTAGAAACAAAACTTAGGTTTCGTTAGCGACTATTTAAAGCACCAAAGCCAAGATTGGTAAAGGTTTCTTTTGGAATTAAATTGTAAAAAGAGCATCTCAAACTAAGTTTATTTTTGTTTTTTTGCGTATTTTTGCGAAAAAAGCATCAATGAAATACGAAATCCTTCATCAAAATTGTTTAGAAGCCTTTGAAAATCAATGTATTACGTCAAAAATAGATTTGACATTTCTCGATCCGCCGTTCAATCAGCAAAAAGATTATGCTTATCACAACGATAACATGGATGATGCGGCATATTGGGCAATGATGCAATCCGTTTGTCAAGAAATTTACGATAAAACCAATGATGGTGGCGCGCTTTATTTCATGCAACGGGAAAAAAATACAGAATCTGTTTTGCGTGTATTACGAGAATCGGGTTGGATTTTTCAAAATTTGATTATATGGAAGAAAAAAACGTCTGCCGTTCCAGTATCCAATAAGTATGGGAAACAATATCAAGTCATTGTTTATGCAACCAAAAGCAGCAAAGTTAAATCCTTTCACCGCTTGCGAATAGACCCCGAATTGCCCGCTAATTACAAATTTCAGCGTGAAAATGGTATTTTTGTAACAGATGTTTGGGATGACATTAGAGAATTAACTTCTGGGTTTTTCGCTGGGAATGAAGCAATTAGGAATAAAAATGGGGAACGTTTTCATAAACAACAAGCACCTATCGGGCTTTTGTTGCGCATTATTTTAACTTCCTCCAAAGTAGGCGATACCGTTTTTGACCCTTTTGCAGGCACAGGTACGACGCTTGTGGTTGCTCATCAATTGCAACGCAATTCCATTGGTATTGAGATTGATCCGCAAAATGTGGAATGTATCCAAAAACGCTTGGAAACCATTCGAGAAGCGGATTCTATTCAAAAATATTATAAAGATTATAGTTGCACCGATAATTTAGCGCAAATTTGGGGTAGTCCAGCAACAATAACTGCGTCCAAAACATCTAAATCTAAAACAATGCTTAACTTATTTGATTAACGATGTATTCAATCTTTCATTTTTTCAAATTTTTAGCAGATAACAAAGTTTCTTTCCAAAAAGCGGGCAAATTAGAAGATTTTCCTTACGATGAAACCATGTTTTCTTGTAAAAATGCGGGTCAATTTCCAGATATGGCAATTAAACTAAATATTAGTGACTCCATTTTTACAGGCGGCGAGTTATTGGAACTTAAAGATAGTGATAGTTACACCATCTCGTCTTTCAATTCGACGATTCCGACGGGCAAAAAAGCAATCGCGCAAGTCATCAAAGGAGAAAATAGTCTTATCAAGCAACAAATGGAACAAGCAGGGGATAACATACAAAATTTGCCTGTTCGAGATGTTTTTTACTTAATTCGAGGTAAAAAGAAAGATAAAACCAAAATTTGTTTGGTACATGGCAGTTTTTTTGAAACGTTGCAAGTTCAGGATTTAATTAGTCAATCTTTTGCGCAAGTTTTGGAGGAACGACTGACCCAAAGTGGACAGATTTTAACCGATGAAATGAAACAATTATTAGTTAGCCTCTTTTCGGAGCAAGCAAATTTTAGCAAAGTTCGGAATATTGATAAATCATCTGTAAAACTTCGATTTCGGATTATGACAGAAGTAAAAGCAGAAGGAAATCTGCTTAATAATAAGAAATATCCTGATATTCAAGATAATACACTTAATTTAATTGTTCCATGTCATCAAGACGATGATGAAAAATTGGCAAAACAAAAAATGCTTATAGTTAGTAATTCCTTACCATGCAAGATTTTCAAGCTAAAACATATTTTGAATGGTTATTTTTTAGTATTTCAATGCTTGATATAACTAAGATTAACATACAACCAAAAAGAAAAAGAATTGTTTATATCAAATTATCCACTATTTGAAACGCCAAAACAGGCGTTGCGATTATTCTCTCAATCAAAAGTTAGTTAAACAAGTATGAAAGCATTAGTTTTGGTCGCCAAAGACCAACCATTATCTTATCAATCTGTTGAAAAACCAGTCGCAGGCGCGGGTGAAGTGATTGTCAAACTTCATGCTGCCGCATTGAATCATAGAGACGTTTGGATTTCCAAAGGGCAATATGCAGGTTTGAAATACCCAACGATTTTGGGTTCTGACGGCGCGGGCACCACCGAAGATGGCAGAGAAGTCTTAGTGCTTCCTAACATGAATTGGGGAAATAACCCTCGTTTTCAAGGCAAAACCCATCAAATTCTGGGTTTACCGACGGATGGTACGTTTGCAGAATACGTCAAAGTGGGTGCGGAGTATGTGAGTCCGAAACCCAAGCACCTTACTTTTGAACAGGCTGCGGCTTTGCCTTTGGCGGGTTTGACGGCGTTTCGGGCTTTGTTCAGTCGTTGTCAGGCGCAGGCGGGTGAACGCGTGTTGATTTCTGGCGTTGGCGGCGGTGCTGCGTTGTATGCGATGCAGTTTGCGGTGGCGCAAGGTTGCGAAGTCTGGGTTACGTCTTCTTCGGAGGCAAAAATCCAAAAAGCAGTCGCAATGGGCGCGAAAGGTGGCGCGAATTACAAAGTCGAAAACTGGAGTAAAGATTTCTTGGCAAAAACAGGTGGTTTTGATGTGATCATTGACTCGGCGGCAGGCAGTGGTTTTGGCGAATTGGTTAAAGTTTGTAATCCGGGAGCGCGGATTTGCTTTTTTGGGGGTACAGCGGGACCGATTTCTGGATTGAGTCCACAGATTGTTTTTTTCAAACAATTAACCATCATGGGTTCCACGATGGGTTCTCCGATAGAATTTGAAGCCATGGTTCGTTTTGTTGAAAAACATCAAATTGTGCCTGTGGTGGATGCGGTGTATCCCCTATCGGAAGGCAATGCAGCTTGTCATAGAATGGATAAAGGACAACAATTTGGAAAAATTGTGTTGAAAATCAATTAAGATATGTGGAAAATAATAACCTACCCGCGATTTTGCCACGAATTACACGAATTTTCACTAAATTCGTGCAAATTCGTGTAATTCGTGGCAAAATCGCGGGTAGATTATTATTTTCCACATCCCTAATTAATTATGCTTTGAATTCGGAATGAAGAACAAAAAGGATTGTCCGTCACAAATTTTTTAGTATTGCCAAAAGGTTTAACTTTTAAAAACTTGATAACTTTAAGATTAAAACAAAATAAATTCCCATTGCAAGCACCCTCCATGCCTTTAAAAAGTCACATCAATCATCATTACAGTCCTATTTCCAGCAAAATATCCTTGCTTTTTTGAAACATCAAAAGCAGGGACACCTGAAGACAATCCAACAAATCATTAACAAAACTTTGTTTAACAATTTTTAACAACATTCCGATGAAACTGAACGAAATCAAAAAAATCGAAGCAATCAAAGCTGAAGCATTAACAACCATCAAAGGCGGTGGACGCGATACGCGCACCGACCCTACTAACCCAGTTTCACCCCTGACTGGAGGTATTACACCTATCAAACAACCATAAAGCAATTTGATTGCCTATTTAATACAAAATATTTATTATACTTTGGATAAGTAGCAAAATTTAATTTTGATAAATTTATTTTTAACCATTTTTAAAATTAAATATTTCAAATGAAACTAAACGAAATCAAAAAAATCGAAGCAATCAAAGCCGAAGCATTAGCAAACATCAAAGGCGGTGGACGGGATACACGCACAAACCCAACGAATCCTATCTCCCAAATTAACCCTGTCAAAGTGTAAAGTGGAGGGCATTGCTTTCGTCGAAAAGAATTGGGATAACAGTAAACATTCGTGTCACTGTTATCCCAATTCTTTTAGGCAAAATACCTAACAATGCAAAATTGGAAAACATTTTGATAAGCGTATCTATTGCAGCGTTGAACCCTGTTTGGTTGGATGCAAAGCAAGTATCTAAAATTTAAGTTTGGCGGAATGAGTAAAAAATCCCTTTTTTTAATCTGCGTTTGGTGGTGCTGTCAAAAAACAGATTTGGCAGCTTTCAACATCGCCAAGCCTAAACTCACGCCTGCGGAGTGGTGGACTGCCCCGTATATGACTGTTTTTGGAGACGCTGATATTAAATATGCTTTTAATCCCAAAGATGCTTACGAAATTTTAGATACGATTATAAGCAGAGCGACGAAAGAAAATTTGCCTAAATGGGTTGCGCAAGCCTATCATGCGAAAGGTTTGTATTTAGAACGACAATTAGCTTTTCAAGCGGCATTAGACAATTATCTGTTGACTTCCAAATTTGCCGAAAACGTTGACCGTCAACGTTTTACGAGTGTTCAAATTGATATTGCTATCACTTATCGCAATCTTTATCGTTATCCCGAAGCGCGAAATGTGTATTTGTCGCTCATAGAGCATTGTTTGAAAAATAACGATAGTCTTAATTTGCTGAATGCAAATGGTGGATTGGGTGTCTTGTTTTTTACCGTCAACGATGCGGAAAATGCGATTCGGTATTACCAAAAAGCCTTGAAAGCATCCCGCGAATTGGGCAATTATGTCAATGAATGTATCTATTTAGACAATCTTTCCGAAGCCTATGGTGCTAAAAAACAGTTTAAAGAGGCATTTGAACACATTGAATTGGCTTGCCAAATTGCGGATAGAGAGAAAGATATAGAATCTAAAATTCCTTTATATGAACGATATGCTCGTTTATATGCCGATTTTGGCGATTTGGACAAAGCGTTTGATAAAATCAATGCAGGACTCGAACTTTGCCAAATCGGTCATTTTATCCGAGACCATAATAATCTAACCATCGTCAAAGCAGAACTTTATTTAAAACAGCAGCATGCGGATTTAGCATTGGCTACGTTTAAAACAATTAATGAAAAATTAATTAATGTAAATAGTTTAACCAAAGTATATTATGAATTGGGTAAAATCTATGAACAAAAAAATAACCTTGCTTTAGCGGAGCATTATTTTGCGAAAAGCTATCAATTAGCAGATAAAAATCAATCTTTGCGGTATATGGAGTGGAATCACCGCGCTTTATATCGCATTTATAGGCTTCAAAACCAAGCAAAAGAAGCCCTTGCACACCTTGAATCTGCGAATATGTTGCGCGATTCGCTGTTTAATTATGAAAAATCGGGGCAAGTGACGGAATTGCAATTTCGTTATGACCTTGCGCAAAGGGAGCAGCAATTGCAAGAAGTTCAAATCAAAGCCAATCGCAATAAAATGTGGGTGGGCGCGCTGATTTGTTTGTTGATTATTACTTTTTTGGTTTTCGGCTACTATTGGCAGCACAAGCGCAATGAAATGTTGACCCTCAAAAATGAGGCAATTCGACTCCAAAAAGAACAGTTAGAAGCCTTCAATCAGGAGATTTTAATGAAAAATCAAGCGATTGAAGCTCAAAAACAGCTTTTGGAAACGTCCAATGCCATGTTGCAACAATCCAAAGCGCAATTGGAAGCGTTTAACCAAGAAATTTTAACGAAAAACCAAGCGATTGAAGCACAAAAGCAGCTTTTAGAAACGTCCAATACGCGGTTGCAACAGTCGAATGGGATGTTACAACAATTCAATTACGCCGTTGCGCATGATTTGCGAGAGCCTTTGCGCAATATTTCCAGTTTTGTCACGCTGATTCAGCGTCGGTACATGAAGGATTTGCCTCCAACGGCGGCTTCCTATTTTGAATTTGTAACGACGGGGGCGACGCGGATGAGCAAAATGTTGGAAGGTTTGTTGAAATATTCGATGATGTCGATGAATGCGGTTACAGACCTTGAAACGTTGAATGTTCGAGATGTGGTGAATGAAGTGAAAGATAGTTTGCGGCTTATCCGCGAGGAAAAAAAAGCGCAAATTATTTTCCCCGACCAAATGCATCAATTGTATATCAATAAAATTCATTTGACGCAATTGATTCAAAATTTGGTCAGCAACGCTTTGAAATTTGTAACACGAGCACCGATTATTGAAATCGGCAGTCAAGAAGTGGAGGATAAATTATTGCTTTTCATCAAGGATAATGGCATTGGTATCCCGCCCGAAAGTGGTAAAAAATTATTTAATTTGTTTCATCGGCTGCATCGAGATTCGAGTCAGTTTGAAGGAACGGGCGTAGGTTTAGCCCTTTGTAAGAATATTGTGGAGAAATATGGGGGGAAAATTTGGTTTGAATCGGTGGAAAATGAAGGAACGACTTTTTGGATGCAGTTTCCAAAATAAAAATAAGCCACGAATTACACGAATTTTCACGAATCAGTGAAATAGATTCGTGAAAATTCGTGTAATTCGTGTCCCATTTTATAACTTATTCAGCAATAAAGTAGCCTTTTCACTATCCGTTGGGAGTTGTTGTAATTGTTTTAAGATAACTTTTGCAACTTCTTTTTTATCCTCTTGCAACAAACTTAACGCATATAACCATTTTGCATCTACGCCAAAATCAGGATTTTGAAAATCATAAGTTGCCAATTCTGAAACCGTTTGAGCAAATTGTTGTAAATGAATTCGACAAATTGCCAAATAATATTTCTCTTTGTCGCTCAAATGAGGCGATTTTGCTTCCAATAAACGAATCGCAACGGCAAATTGACGGTCAAAATAAGCTTTTTGCCAATCGGGATTATCTTTCCCTCTGCTTGGGTTAAAAGAAGCAGCTAATTGGGTCTCCAAATATTGCCGCGATACGCCTTGCCAATCTAAGGAAGCATAAATTTCTGTTTTGACAGGTGCGGGAGGAGATGCATTCCGTTGTGACCATGCGTATAACCCATACGCAAATGCCCCAATTACAAGGCAAATACCGATAATAGCAAAGATTGAGAAACCTCTTTTTTCAGGCGGTTTGGGCGGCACGAGGCCTTCCTCTGCTAATATTTTTAGCAAATTTTCGCGTTCCTCGCGCCTTTTAAAGCCTTCCGCAAACCAGCCCTCCTCGAAAACTTTGTTTTCGCTTTCGGAAAGCTCTTGTTTTAAATATTTGTTAAATTCAGATTTCATAAAAACCTACTTTGATGATGATCAATATATTCTATAATTTTCTTCTTGCCCCGTGCCAAATGCGCCGTAGAAGTAGCAACCGTAATATTTAAGGCTGTTGCGATGGCTTGATGCCTACCGTTATCGGGCATCTCTTTCAATTCGTAATAGAACAAATTCAAAACATCATAATAATTGGGATATTTTTCTTTCAAATAAGCCAAAGCGGTATCTAAAGCGACTTCTTGCGGCTTCGGTTCCGTTGTGTCAAATGTGGCTTCAAAATTTTCAATATCCTGCATCGTGAGGTCATGAGATTGCATCAAATCGGTGAAATCCGTAACCACATTCGGTTGCCGCTTCTTTCGGTTTAGAAAATTAATGGTTTTACGATGCGCAATATACCGCCATAAACCTTGCAAACGCCCGTAACAATGTGTGCCCGCTTTTAATATTTTCAAAAGTGCCAGCAAACTCTCCGTTGCATTATCGGAAGCGTCTGTATCTGACAATCCGTAATCGGTTTTCAAATAAAATTGGCATTTTTTAAAATAATTATTGCCTTTAACCAACGACCGACTCATCGGTTCTTGATTATCGGAACGCAATTTTTGGAGTAAATCACAAAATGCCTTGCGTGTCAGCGCGAAATTTTGAGCAGGTCTGCCTGCTGTATCTAAACAATTACACATATTTTATGAGTTATAAATTGATTTGCAAATCATTTACTACTTATCCATTTACGCTGTAAAAACTGACAGTTCCAAACTTTTTTTTTACCAACAACCCTAAAACAAGTTGCTTAGAAAGCAATTTCTGTTTATTTTTCGTTTATCAAGGATTTATTAATTATTTTTAGCAACCCAGTGTCAGATTTTACAACGATATTTGATTTGTAAAGCAAATGTAATATTTAGTAAGCTTACAAACAGGTGATTATGAAAAAATTTTCTTTCTATTTAATTTTAATTTTAATACTGAGTGGCTTTGTGCAGACCATGCTCAAAGCGCAAGTTGTGGCAGATTGCCCTCTTAATATAGAGGATAATTCTTATTTGTTAATTAGCTTTCCTGACAGCACGACACAACATTATATAGATTCGATTCGACAACGATACAGTGTGAGTCTTCTGGATGTAGATAGCCTTCAATGTGTTCCCCGATTTTACCGATGGAAATTGACGTTGCCTCTTACTGTGACCGAAGCGGATGGTAGTATAAGTAATTTCTCAACGCTTGCAGCGGTTGCCCAAAAGGAAAAACCCAAAGGCAAAGATGCAGGTGGTGTGAGTTTAAATATTAAAGTGTCATCAGGTAACACGACAGGTACTTTATTTGACCAACCCGTTGCTATGCTGCCAACTGATTGTATTTCAACACGTTATGCTAATAATTTTACGACGTTAAATCCTTCGTTTAAATGTGCTGTGATTGATGGCGGACTTGCAGGAACAGGGGGCGGACCCGCAGGAACGGGGGGGGGCAGTAGTTTTGTTCCGTTTCATTGGGATGTATTTGCACCTACGATTCGAGGAAGGCGAAATTCGTACTTAGCGTTATCACAAAATGGTTTCAATTGGCAATATGGGTATGATTTCACTAACGCGCAGTTGTTTCAAACGCCTGATAGTGCGGGTCATGGAACGCATGTTGCAGGGATCATCGCACAATTATGGAAACAATATCAGATTACAAACGCTCAAATGCTGATATTCAAAACCCAAAATCAACAAGGAGAAGGGCGGTTATGGGATATTGCTCGCGCCCTTGACCAGTCTATTTGTCAAGGGGTGAAGGTGGTGAATATGAGTTTGACGTGGGAAGATTGCCGTTATACGCCAGATAGTTTGAATCAAAAAGATTTTATCGCGGGCTTGATGTACGCTGCTTATCAAACCCATAAAACGTTGTTTGTGGTAGCAGCAGGCAATAACAATCAAGATTTAGCTACCAGTTATCGCGTTTGCCCTGCATATTATGGCAGTTATTTACCATTCGTTTTACCCGTTGGAGCAATTGATTGTGCGGATGGAAAAGCATCTTTTTCGAATCATAACCCCAACTTTGTACAAATTTCGGCTCCAGGCGTAGATATTGGTAGTGTTTGGAAAAACAATTCCATCACAGATTCTACAAATTGGAAACGCCTTAGCGGTACTTCTCAAAGTACGCCACAAGTGACTGCGGCGGCTGTTATTTTAGCGATGAACAGTGGTTTGCCTTTTGATGGGGTGCAAGTTAAAAATTGGTTACTTGCAGGTTCAGATAAAGTGACTGCATTACAAGGCTATTTCAACAATGGGAACATCTTGAATATTCCACAAGCCTATCTGTATTTACAAACGGTTTTACCTATAAATTTATCGCGTTTTGATGCATTTACGACTGAAAATGCGGATGTGCAACTGCACTGGGAAACGGCTTCTGAACAGCAAAGCGATTATTTTGATGTACAAATCAGCGTAGATGGTAAAAATTGGCAACTCATCCAGCGCGTAAAGGCGAAAGGGACGAGCACTTTACCCGTTTTTTATTCCTTTTTGCATCAACAGCCGCGCAACCTTTTTGCTGGAGCTACGATATTTCAATACCGATTGAAAATGGCGGATTTAGATGGTTCTTTTAAGTATTCAAAAGTGCGCGAAGTTGAATTGACAGGCAAACCTATATTCAAAAAAGGATGTTTTCCGAATCCTGCAACAGATGGTATTTACATACATCTGGATCCATCCTTGCCAAATTTGACATTGCGATGTATTAATATGTCAGGACAGGTCGTCTTGCACAAATCCATTCAAACGGATAGTTTTTCGGAATGGCAATATTTAAATTTAGAGCAGGAAGGTTTGAAACAAGGTTTATATTTGATAGAATTGTACGGGAACAGTTTGTTATGGCGTGAAAAAGTATTGAAAAAGTAAAAAAAGGAATGCCCCTTTCGGAAATCACAAAATTTCTGAAAGGGGCTGTTTTAAATTTGTTAATTTTGTCATTCAAAAAATGGCATTTAACAAATTTAGAGCAAATGAAATCGAATCTTTTTTATACCATTTTGGTAATTTTCATTAGTTTGTGTGGCATTCATTGCAAAAAGCAAAAACAATTGCTACCTATTAATACGTTTGTTGAGGATACGATTGCTGCAAAGGAATGGCATGCACTTGGTACACAATATAAAAATGACACAACTCAATCCGATAGTGTCCGTTCGTATCGCGCCTTGTTGTATTTTCAAAAAGCATTAGATATTCGTTACAAATACCCAGAATTACAAGAAATGCGAGCGCGTTCTCGTTATATGATTGGGCTTATTTTGCAAGAACGAAAATTCCAGTATCGAACCGCCTTAGACACTTTTACTAAAATTGAATTAAAAGGTTTACCAAATGATTTGCAAGGGAAAATCCTTAGCGCCATCGGAAGTGTATATGATGATTGGGGCGATTATGACCGTGCGATTGAGTATTATCAAAAGGTTATTAGTTTACAAGAGGCATCGGACGGTATTGATGCATTCATTAAAATAGGTAAATCATATGATGAATTAAAAAAATATGAAGAAGCAACTTTTTTTTATAAAAAAGCACTTGATTTAAATGCCGAGGAGGACGATCGCGCCATGATTTACAATAATTTAGGAATCATTTACCGAGAAGCGCATCAATTAGATTCGTCCTTATTTTTCCTCAAAAAAGCATTGCGTATTTCTGAGAATTCAATAAATCCAGATATGGATGGCAATATTGCCAATAAATGTATCGAATTGGCTAAAACGTATCAGGATTTGAAGCAAATTCAGCAGGCTTTCCAATCTATTTATCGTGCCATTGCATTGTTAGAGAAGAAAGATGCGACGACCTTGTGGGAAGCATATACGGTCGCAGGCGATATTGCCCAAACCGCTAAAAAGCATACCGAAGCTTTACAATATTACGATAAAGCATTACACGTTTTGCACGTAGATAAACCCATGATTGACTTTGCTCAAATGCCACTTAAAAAAGAATGGTTTTCTATTTTATATCGTAAAGTGTTGTGTTTCAATGATTCAAATTTAAAACAATATGAAAATGCCTTAGCCACATCCCTTCAAGCCGATTCCGTTGCCTTTCAATTGCGTTTAGAATTGCGCGGCAGAGAAGCCCGTTTTTTCCGCAGCTCAACCGCCAAGCCGTTATACGAGCAAGGTATCAAGGCTGCAACAGCTCTTTGGCACGAAAACAAAGACATTCGATATTGGGAAATGGCATTACATTTCTCAGAACGCACCAAAGCGACTTTATTACAGGAATCGCTCACCGAACGGCAAGCAAAACAATTCGGTGGATTCCCTGTGGAATGGCTGCGCCGCGAAGCCGATTTATTATCAAGTATCGCTGTTGCCAAAAAGAAGCCAGATAAAGCTTTAGAAAATCTCTTGACTAAATGGCGTTCGCAGCTATCGGAACTCCAAGATTCCATGAAACAAAATAAATCTTATAAGCAATTTTTTGATGCAAATTATGTAAATCGCCCGCCTTTGAAGTGGGAGAATTTGCATAAAAATTTGTCAAAAGACCGTTTGGCAATAGAATACTTCTGGGGTATAGACTCACTTTATCTTTTTATTTGGTCTGCACAACAAAAACCTTACTATCGAGCAATTGCATCGGATTCCTTGTTGAAACAATCTTTTGAACAAGTTCGCTTTGGCGCAACTCAAGAAGATGGTTTTGTAGCGTTTCAAAAGGCTGCTGTTACGCTTTATGAACAGTTATTGAAACCGGATTTAGAATCTGCCAATATTGAGGTTAAGCGATTAGGTATTGTGGCAGATGACCAATTAAATTTGCTACCTTTTGATATATTGACGGATCGCCCGCTTCAAAATTGGGCAGATACCAAACCTTATTTGGTAAATCGGTATGCTATAAGCATGGCTTTACATGCAGAACAATTATCCGAAGCACCAATGCATTCTACGAATGAATCAGGGTTTCAATGGCGTGGATCATCTTTTTTAGGAGTGGGCATCGCTTATGACACGCTGGATGATTTTTGGAAAAAACATCCAGAATGGGGGTATTTAGAGAATAGCCGAGCCGAAATTCATCGCGCTGCAACTCATTTTGGTAGCAATCAATTATTATTCGATAGCACCCAACATAAAAAAGCTACTGCTGCTGTTTTAATGGAATGCGCACCTCAATTTGACGTGATACATCTTTCAACACATGGCTTTGCGAATGATAACGCAAGTGGTTTAGTCCTAATGCCTGATACCTTAGGCAACTGCATTTTTGAAGGCGATATGTTAGATGGATTCCATTTAAAAGCACGGTTAACCGTGCTATCAGCCTGTCACACAGGGGAGGGAAAATTGCAAACGGGAGAAGGTATTTTAAATTTATCCAGAAGTTTTTTTGAAGCAGGTACTTCATCGGTCTTAATGACTTTATGGCAATTGTCCGATGGACGTGTTAGCGATATATTGAATGATTTTTATATCAATTGGACTAAAAAAGGGCTAACTAAAGATACCGCCCTTCAACAAGCTAAACTTAATTATTTGAAAATCAATCAATTATCGCGCCTTCATTTAAAACCACAACATTGGGCAGCGATGGTTTGTGTTGGAAATGTTGCGGCGGACGGGTATTCTGGGCATTGGGATTATGTCGGTTTATGGTTATTTATTTTGATAAGTTTTATAACTATTTTTTATTTTTTTCTAAAAAGGCAAAAATAAAATTGCAGCAAGTGTCAGAAACAAACTCAATGTTTGATATGTGTGTAACCGTTTGATAAAATCTCTTGGCAAAAAATAAAAAATATTTTTTTTGCCAAGTGTCAGAAACAAACTCAAAAGTTTGATAAGTGTGCAACCGTTTGATAAGATTTCACTTGGCAAAAAAATAAAAAATATTTTTTTTTGCCAAGTGTCAGAAACAAACTCAAAAGTTTGATAAGTAGTTGAATAAAAATAAACGCTGTTAAAAAAAGCGTAACTTTGCGTCATGAAACCCTATCGCTACGTCCACTTAAGTGATTTGGAAAAAGAGACTCTGGAGGAGTGCTATAAAAATCACGAA